>JAYSTG010000557.1:0-7806 GCA_043719965.1 Saprospiraceae bacterium
ATGTGACCCCCTATCCGAAGGCATCTCGCCAACAAATCTCGCTCATATTTGATTGGATCAGTATAATTTGGTTCTTCGTATAACCAAGTTCGTACCTCTGACTCTACTGCTTTTAGGATGGATTGAAGTTCTTTTTCTCTTTCCATCTTTTTTTGTTTTTGGATCCTAAAGTTACTAAAATCCTGCAATCTGTTATCCACACTCCAATAATCCATTCTTACAGTACATTCAATACTATCCAAACCTAATCATAGCTAGTAACTCAAACCACGACAGTGAGTCGCTATAACCAATGTACAGAGACGCGTCTGCCTTTAATAAACCCAGAATAAATCTTATGTTAGATGTTGGGGCTACTTTTCCCACAATTGGGGCTACTTTCTCACAATACTATGCCCTCTGATTTTGCCATATCGCTAAAAAAAATTTCAAGTGTTTTATCAAATCTGCTATTCAACTAATTACTTTTGACAAAAGTTTAAATTTTTTAAAAGTTTAGCTTGAACTAAACAAATATGCTTATCTTTGCGTTAAGGAAAATAGAAGCAATTGTCGGTAAGCAATCGTTTTACGAGTTGCTTATCGAGGGTAATAGCCAGTATGAAGATTTTACGAAAAAAGTGAAAAAGAACCCTCAATACTATTCTGAGCTCAAGACTATTCTTGCTTACATGAATTTAGTTGTCGAGTTGAAAATGTTGCCAAAAGCAAAATTCAGAGATATAACTCCGATAAAAGACACTGTAAGGGAATATGAGTTTAAGTCAGACCATTTGAGAGTTTATACATTTCATCTTGAGAAAACTGGTAAGGTGGTTGCTTATTGGGGTTACAAGAACAGTCAAGACGAGGATATGAAAAGAATTAGATCAATAAAACAAAGATTCATAGAAACCATTTAGGATGATTACAAGAAAAGAGCTTTTAAAGAGTAAGGAGTTTTGGTTGGCAAAATTTCAGTCTATTCTCTATGATCAAGTGGAGCAATATTTGAAGGAACATGGCATTTCTAAAACTGAATTTGCATCAAAACTTGGTGTGAGTAAAGGTTATGTTTCTCAAATTTTGAATGGAGATTTTGACCATAAGATTAGTAAGTTCATTGAACTAAGTTTGATTATTGATAAAGCTCCATTGTTGAGATTAGAAGATATTGATAAATGTGTCCTCCTTGATAGTTTAGGTATGTTAGATACTATGCAAGAAAATTCTGTGAAAATTAATGTAACCATAAATTTTACAAAACATGTCAAAGTTGAGAAACCTGAAAATTTAGTTTTGGGGCGCCATTTTAACAAGTCCTCGTCAGGAAGATTTCATGCTGTTGGGTTAAAAGAATTAAAACACGAAAGTCCACAAATGGCATTTGCTTAAATAATAAAGTTATGTCTGTAGATATTGCAATAACAAAAATCAAGGAAGATGAATTTGTCTTTAGAAATGAGGACATAAAGAAAGTTGATGAGAAGAAACTTACAATTTTTTTCAATGTGGGATTTGATTGGAAGTTAGAGGATGAAAATTTTTCAGTGAAACTGACAATTCATTATAGTTACAATTTAAAAGGTTCTGATATTGAATTGGTAAGGTTTTCTACAACTACGGGTTTTGATGTCAAAGGATTGAAGGAAATATTAAAAGTTGACGGAAACAAGTTTCAATTACCTGACTTTTTCATGACGACATTCATCTCAACAGCGTTGTCAAGCGGAAGAGGAATGTTGGCTTATAAATTAGCTGGAACCTTTTTAGCTGATTATTATTTGCCTTTGATTGACCCTAAGGATTTCATAAGTCATATTCAAAGAAAATTGTCTGTCCCAAAAGCAAAGAGTAACCGGAAAAAGCCTCTCGTTAAAAGCCGTAAAATTCAACGTTAGCAGCGTCGGATTAGTGTCCTTGACTCTTCGGATTTAATTCGTTCTGTAAATGATTTCCCAACAACCTGAGAATGTCATCCAATTTTGTGAAATTTGTGCCTTGAAACTCAATAATATTCACCATTTGGGGTTATTACTATACGTATGAATAAACTCTGGGGCAAACTATTACTTTTTACCAATCCCACCGGTCAGCCTATCAGCCCTGGTCGTTATAAGATCACTCAATGGTTATGGCTTTCTGTATTGACTGGAGTTGTAGTGACTATTTTATTCTTTATTTACTTATCGTTCCAAGACCTTCCCACATTTGATGAGCTTGAAAATCCAGAGTATGACTTCGCTACAGTAGTCTATTTTAATAACAACAAGGAAATGGGTCGCCTATTCAAACAAAATCGGGTAGGTATAGAGTATAATGATCTCTCTCCTCATTTAATACAAGCATTATTATCTACAGAAGATACCCGATTTAAGAATCATAGCGGCATTGATTTTGAAGCCCTGGCCAGAGTAATCAGTCGTACCGTGCTACTAAAGCAGAAACGGTCGGGAGGGGGAAGTACGATCACCCAACAATTAGCTAAGCTCTTGTATTCCAATCGTGATTTTAGTGGAATGAATAGTCTGCAAAAAAAATTGGCTTTAGTTCAAATCAAGTTTAAAGAATGGATCACGGCGGTGCGTCTAGAGCGAAGTTATACAAAAGAGGAGATTATAGCTATGTATCTCAATCAAGTGGATTTTGTTTATGACTCTTATGGTATCAAAGCTGCTGCAGAGACCTACTTTAATACGCGGCAGGATTCCTTAAAAATAGAGCAAGCCGCAACCTTGGTGGGCATGCTCAATAATCCTTATGAATACAACCCAAAACGTTTTCCCAAAAATTCCCTGCGACGACGCAATCTGGTGCTTGATCGATTGACGACTTTCGGTTACATCAGTGGAGTACAGCGTGATTCATTAAAAAATACGGCTTTCGATATTACTTCATTTAAACGCCGGAATATCTCTGAAGGGCATGCACCTTATTTTATGGTCGAACTCAGCAAATGGATTCAAGAGGTATTGCGTAAGGATGAGTATAAAAAACCTGATGGCACGAACTATGATATCTATAAAGATGGATTGAAGATATATACGACTATAGATCCGGTCTTACAGGAATTAGCCGAAAAAGCAGTATGGACTCACATGCCTAAGATTCAAAAGCAACTCTTTGCTACCTGGAAGGGTATGGATCCATGGACCTATGATGCAGATGATAGACAAAAAGATATACGAAAATACAAACTCCAAAGTCTGATTCGTGAAAGCGAAAGATTCCAAACCATTCGAGATAGAATACTTGGTGGGGTGGTTGACACGATCGAACGTAAGTTTGATCTCAATCTGACGGACAATGACATTCTTCGGATGCTGGACGAAGATCTCAAACCGGGCAAATTGGATGACTACATCAAACAAAAAATACTTAGCAAAGATCGAGCGGCTAAATATCGCAAATTGATGTCGGACCCATTATGGGTGCAAGCTGGAAAATCTTGGAATCGAGTCAATAAAGAGGCAGAGAAACAATTTAATTCGAGAGTGCGCGTGAAAGTCTTTGATTATGCCAGCACTACGCACGAAAAAGATACCTCCATGACTCCTTTAGATAGCCTGAGGTATATGCAAATGTTTTTGCAGACCGGCACTATGGCTATAGAGCCTGGTAGTGGCAAAATAAGAACCTGGGTCGGTGGTATCGAACATCGATATTTTAAATATGATCATATTACTGCAGATCGACAAGTAGGTTCTACCTTCAAACCATTCGTCTATGCCACAGCCATAGGGTTTAAAGCAATGTCTCCATGTTTGCAAGTGATAGATCGACCATATACCATATCTCCAGGGGATGGCAATTTCAGATTAATCAGTGCATGGTCACCACACAATGCCGAGGGCCACTTCTCTGGTCGACCACTAAACTTATATCAAGGCTTGGCCAATTCGGTCAATTCCGTATCCGTCTACTTGATGAAAGAACTCGGTAACGCGGAAATAGTATGCGGATTAGTTCATGCTATGGGTATCGACAGTTCTAAAAGAAGGCCGGATGGCGAATTCAGAGTGCCTCGGCAACCCTCTATTTGCCTGGGATCGTCCGACCTCACGGTAATGGAGATGACAGGAGCTTATACTACATTTTCCAATGATGGCAAGTATGTCAAACCATTCTTTATAGATCGTATAGAAGATAAAAATGGAAGAGTTATCTATCAAACCAAAGTAGAGGAATCCAAAGCATTGCCTTCCGGAGTAAATTATGTCATGGTGGACTTATTAAAAAAAGCTTCTCCCGTGAGAGATGGGTCTGTCAAAACCATTCATGGAGGTAAGACCGGCACTACCAATAGTTATAAAGATGGTTGGTATATGGGTATCACTCCAAGATTGGTGGTGGGCACTTGGGTCGGTGGCGATCTTCCATGGATACGATTCAGGTCTTTAGCCCTTGGTCAGGGTTCTGCTATGGCCAAACCGATATTCGCCGATTTTATGAAACGAGTAGAGGCTGATCCACGATTGGGATGGATTGCCAATCAAGAGTTTTTAAAACCCGATAGAATTGGTATAGAAATGAATTGCGCAGCCTACGATTCATTGCATGTTTTAGATCAAAACCTGATCAAACAATCCAGAATATTGGGTGATGAATTTGATGACTTCAAGGAAAACTAAGGGGTTTATCTTTTTAAAATCGTTATCTACATTTTGAATAAACTTATTCTCTTTATTGCCGGGGTCATTGTTATCAGGGGTTGTACTTCGTGTACTCATACTCAAAAACCTACTCCACCACCTACAAAGGTTGTCACGGTACGAGATTCGTTTATAGACCATTTTAGATCCTATTTCGAAACGCAGTTAGATCTATGTCATTGTCCAGGCGCCGCGGTGACGATAGTTTCACACTCTACGGTACGTTGGATAAAAGGATATGGTGTACAATCTACCCTTTCTCAAGTACCTATAAATATTCATACTGCCTTTAGATTGGCTAGTGTGTCCAAAAGTTTTGGCGCTGGTATTACCGCAGCGTTGGTATCTCAGGGAAAATTAAACTGGAATGATCCTGTGACCTCATTTCTACCTGAGTTTGAATTAAACCCAATATCCATTACTAGTCAAGTAAAAGTCAGCACGCTACTATCCCACACTACAGGTCTGCCCTATCATTGCTACACCAATCTTGTAGAGGAGGGCCATAAACTAGAACACATCGTAAAACTGTTTAAAGATATTCCCATCTCCGTATTGCCAGGTCAGGAATATGCATACCAAAATGCCGCATACTCTGTGATAGAACTTGTATTAGCCAAAGCTGCCAATACTTCTTTTCCATCCTTATTTCAAAAAACATTGATCAATCCTCTCGGCATGCAAGATCTAAGTTTTAATTATGATGATTTGATTTGTCAACTTAATATCGCATTTCCTCATACAACAGATACTTCGGGTGTACGACATTATCCACTGGAGATATCCAATAAATACTACAATACAATATGTGCCGGTGGGATCAATGCCTCCATTTCCGATATGAGTATTTGGCTTAAAGCATTGATGGGTTATTATCCAGAGGTATTGCCGCGTTCGTCTTTGGACAGTTTGTTTCAACCCATGATCAAGACTACTACAGATCGGAGATATTATAATTATTGGTCTGGGGTCCAGGATTCCTATTATGGTAAGGGCATACGGATCCTTGATTATGGGGACCATTATAAATATTACCATGGGGGCTATGCCAATGAGTATAGGGCAGAGCTAGGTATCGACCCAAGATATCCCATCGGGATCAGCGCATTGTTTAACTCGACCTGCCCTTTAGCAGATATTATTGTGCCTACGTTTTTTGCAATGCATGAGGAGTGGCTACAAGGATGCCGATGAGTGATGGGTATAAAATTCAAAAAAATAGCTGGCCCTTATTTCGGAATGTAAAAATAGTTTTTCGGTCAAGCGGCTGATCTAATTCGGACAGCCAGTAATACAATAGGTTTTGGCCTTCCGCATTTTAGAATGCTGCAAGGCAAAACAATAATAGTGGAGCTGTAAAATTTCTTTTTTAGGCAGCTGTATAATAGAATGCCACCAGCAGAGCCCAACTTATATAACAAAAGACTAAGAGCCTATTGGCATAACCGCCCAATGCTATCACTCCAGGAGGTACATGCTCTGGAGGCTCTTCTTCCTGACTCATAGGGATCCCTGCTTTTTTAAATCCTGAAAACATGACCCCCATAGCGATAGCCATGATAATCAAACTGAGCGATGTCGCATGGGTCGAAACCAGTATCGTAGTCTTATGAATTTGCCCTCCCTCCAAATGCACTAGATGGTATCCGATCAACAATGCAGCCACTGGCAGTGCTGGTACTCCCAATAAAAATGCAAGCCCGTGGTGTTTGTGTTTTAAATCAAATACACCTCACAAGATTTCACCTATGCCTGATATAAAAAGGAATATCATACCTATGGTAGCCCAAGCGCCGCTAACTATATTGTATAATACTATAGATAGCAGCATGGAGCTTGCTCCCCAAAATAAAAAAAATGCGGTGATTAACCATTTATATTTACCTAGTGTATATTCACTGACCATGCGCCAGCTCGGCTTATACTCGGGACTGGTAAAATGTGATACAAATAGACAAAGCAGATGGGTTCATTTCAGCAATACTGCAGCTAAATCTTGAGCTAGTTTAGATAGATTAGCATGATCTACATTACAAAGGATAATGATTGCAGTTTTTTCATCAGGATAACGATAATAGATCGCCCGGAAACCCGGTAATGATCCGCCATGATACACCCATCGTTTATTTTTATACGTAGCGACATTCCAACCATAGCCGTAGTTTATTTTTATACCATCAGCTAAAGTTTCACCCGTGGGAATAGAAGGCTGCCACATAGACTCCCATTGCGCATGCGACAGGAACTTTTCTTTTTGTATGATCAATTCCCATTGTAGTAAATCCGGTAAGGTTGACAAAAAAGCTCCACTGGCACGTAGCGCAACATAGTTTGGAGCATTTAACCAGGTCGATCCAAACCCTTTTATATATCCATCGGCACGATGCGATACCATGTCAGACAGAGAAGTAGATCGAGTAGATGCCAACTGATTGGTCTTGAAAATGTCCCGATCCATACAACTGACAAACGAAAGATCCGATATTTTACGGATGATGTCTGCTAACATAAAATACCCAAGATTGCAATATTGCCATCTGCTACCAGTCTGGAAAATTAGAGTATCAGGATATGCAGCCTTAATAAGGATTTCGTCAGCTACCGTTTTCATTGGATCGAAGGCAGGAGATTCACGTTCGAGTCCGGATGAATGATTAAGGAGATGATGTATGGTGATACCACTCCAAGCGGAAGGAGCATCTGGAAAATACATATGCACAGGGTCATGCACTGAAAGCTTATTTTCAGCGGCAAGTTTGACGATCGCCGTGGCTATAAATTGTTTGCTTAAAGATCCAATTTTATAAACTGTGTTTTCGTGTGCGGGTGTATTGGTCTCGATATTGGCTATTCCTTTTGCTTTAGAATAGATGATTTGACCATGATGTATGATGCCAACTGAAACACCTAAAAAATTTTGTTCTTTAATGTGACGCTCTATGATAGCATCATATGTTATCGACTGATCATAAAGCGGGATAATTATGAGGGATAAGAGAAAAACTAGGATGCTAGGCATAAGTCTTTATTTAGCTTAAAATGTTAAATGACTTTGTACAGTAGGCCATTCCGTATTCAGAATATAGTTCCAGAGCTCTCCATCTCTGGCCGCATCAATCAAGCCTTGCTCATGATCTAGTGTGAGTGTACCACAAGGGTAATCTATCATATTAAT
>JAYSTG010000558.1:0-7792 GCA_043719965.1 Saprospiraceae bacterium
ATAGAAAATGGAAGCTCGAAATAATATTTTTCCTCTACTTTATGTATGATGAACATTCCTGATCGGGTGATAGCTTTTGAAGTAATGACTTCACTGAAAGGCTTGATTCCGTTTTTAGAGGCTTCCGGTTTACTGGCAGCTTGTTTCAAGCTGTCTGCTTTAGGTTTTAAAGTATCCGGCTTGGCCGTTTGAGTGCTCATTTGCTGTGGCAAGTTGCTGGGTACTGATGTAGCCACCACCGATGAGTTTGATTTTTTTGACGCTGTACAAGCCAACAGTAAAAGGAGACTTAAGGCTAAATTGAATTTTGACATGTAAGAAAGCTTTAATATGAATTGAAGGATCAAATGTAGTAAATGAGATTTAAACCCTCTCATTAATTATGGCTTCAAAGGATGGTGGATATTGAATCAAAAAAATAAGCTTGTCCAATGAACAAATAGCAATATTTTCGCATCAGGTTGTAACCAGGGCGTATTGTAAGTTGACCCTATATATTTTATATCTATGATCTATGTCTAAGTTAAAAACTGAAAGCCAGACTACGCCTCTACCTGCATATCATGTAGCCATCTCCCATCGTCAACTAATTATGCCTACTTCCTGGTTATATTTCAAAGGAGACTATCATCTGTATTATTTGTACCGGGCTATTGACACAGCATCCAGTACCTATGCCTGGGGCCATCTCCAAACCAAAGATCTGACACATTGGAAGGAATGTCCAGACGCCATTATTCCCAAGACAAATGAAAAGATTTTTTCTGGAAGTATAGTCGTGGACACCAAAAACTCAAGCGGATTGAGTAATACTTCCAAGCCACCCTTTATAGCAATATATACTATAGAACATGGAGGTCACCAGTCCCTTCAATTATCTTATAGTCTTGATGGTGGCATGAAATGGACTACTCATTTAAAAAATCCGATACTTGATCCTAAAAAACTTGAATTTAGGGATCCTCATATCTTTTGGCACGAACCATCCTCCAAATGGATCATGACCGTCAGCGTGCCCCTAGAATTTAAAGTTCAATTTTATGCTTCTAAAAACCTGCTGAAATGGGATTTATTAAATGATTTTGGAGGACATCCATCGTTTAAAAACAAATGGGTACAGCCTTCGCTTGCTACTGCCCGGGTCGTCAATCAACAAAATGTATACAAATGGATATTGATGGTCAGTACAGAAGATCAATTTTCTTCAGTTAGATATTTTGTTGGAGATTTTGATGATAAAGGATTTCGTTGTGATCATGCTTTGGATCCAGTATTTCCCTTGGACTATGGTAAAGATTTTTTCGGATCCCGTCCTTGCAACACTGCTCCAGACCATAGATTGTTGGCGATTGGATGGATGAGCAATCGAGTGTATGACTCCTCCTTTCCTACAATAGGATGGAAAGGAATGTTTTCTTTACCTCGCGAAATTGGTTTGGCGAAAATACTGGATGGCTCGTTTAAAATAATCCAGAGGCCTCCGTTGGAATCTCAAAAGAATATTGTCCTTAGAAAAGAATTTCCTAAGTCTCCATTTACCAATGAATTGGAGTGGGATCTCGAACTGACAGACGCCATGCTATTCGAGCTGAAACTCGATTCCCACAAGGGCTGTACTTTAGAGTTTGATTTTGGTAATAAGACCAAAATCTTGCTCAGCTGGGATGTCTTGAAGCATCAGATTTGTTTGGATCGTACCTGTAAGACCTTTGCGTTCCACTCCATGTTTAACACCTTAGACTGCGCACCTGTGGCCATGGGACATACACTTAATGTATATATTTATTTAGACAGATATTCTATCGAAGTATTTACAGACGAGGGTCGAATCGCCCTGTCTTCCATTTTTGTTGCCCACCAGGCTTTGCAACGTTTTAGAATTATTGGCAAACAATTTGCAGCAAGTGGAATAGTTTCGAATTTAAGCGCATAAAACCCACACCTTCCGCGTTAAGTTTTAAAGAGTCTTTGTAGAAGCTGCAAATTCTAAACGGATATATCGTAATTGAACATGAACTAAATGCTCGTGTATGAGAATATATATATTATGGGGAGCTATATTAACACTCTGGATCCCTGGTTTAAGCCAAAAAGATGATAAATCTGAAAAATTCGGCAGACTCAATCCTGCTGAATTCAGCAGCAAAAGTTGTCCTATTGACAGCTCTGCACATGCCTATTATCTATTTGATTATGGGCATTCCCATTTCCTCAATACTTCCACAGAATTAAAAATAGTTTTTGAGCGACATTTTAGAATCAAAATCTTGGATAAATCTGCTTTTGATGAAGGTACTTTTATCATATCACTCTATCATCAAGGCGAACGAAAAGAGGAAGAGTTAATAGGGCTCAAAGCAGTTACCTATAATATGGAAAACGGACAAATGATAGAAACGAAACTCGAAAAGTCTTCTATCTTTAAAGAAAAGTCATCTGAACATATAAATAAAGTCAAATACACACTACCTAATATTAAAGAAGGAAGCATCCTGGAAGTGAAGTATGAAATTTATTCTGATTTTTTATTTAACTTTCAAGGTTGGGTGTTTCAACATGACCTTCCTAGTTTGAAAAGTGAATATAGTACGAGAATTCCAGACATAATCTCCTACAATCCTCACTTTTGGGGATTCGTACCTGTAGATGTGAGTTACACAGATAGTCAGAAGCCAAATTATAATTTTAGTGAGCGATTATCATTATACCAAGCCAAAGATATACCCGCATTTCCAGATGAACCCTATGTAATGAATAAAGACAATTTTCGATCCAGAATAGCATTCGAACTATCTTCTACACGGTTTAATAATATCACTCAAGATTATACTCGGACCTGGACCTCACTAAATGAATTACTATTAAATGATGAAAATTTCGGTAGTCAACTCAAAAAGTCAGGCTACTTCAAAGATGAAATAGAACCCATCAAAGCCAAAAATCTTTCGTTGGAAGGGAAAATCCATGCTGCCTATAATCTCATTAAAAATAGAATGAAATGGAATGGCATCGAAAGTATATACACTACTGGCAATATCAAAAAATCATTCGATAATAGATCTGGCAATGTAGCGGACATCAACCTTGCATTAGTATCCATGCTAAGAGAGCTAGATTTGCAAGCATATCCTGTCGTATTGAGTACGGTAAAAAATGGATTGATCCTTCAAGCTTTTCCAACTTTGACTAAATTTAATTATGTCATCGCAGCAGTGATCACTGCTGATAAAAAAATCCTTCTTGATGCTGCAGATCAATTTGCGAATGCCAGCATATTACCAGCAAAATGCTTGAATGGATCAGGAAGATTGATCAATGAACAGGAAGGAATATGGGTTGAATTGAAAGCGACACGATTATTCCAAAGCGTAATGAATTATGATGTGTTCCTCGACCCTGAAAAAGGTTTGGTAGGTAATTATTCCGAAAAAGATTACCACTATGCAGGTCATAAGCTGCGAACTGAGCTAAAGGATTCTACAGGAACAAAAGCATATATCGACAAAATCCATGAAAAATATAAAGGAGTAAAAATTGAAAATGTTAGGCTCTCCCATTTTAATCAAGGTGATCGGGAAATCCTCCTGGAATCGCAACTAGAGTCTACATTGGGGATCGAATCGAATGATGACTTAATTTATTTTATTCCAGTGCAGATGGAGCGATTGTTGGAGAATCCATTCAAGTCTCCTATACGACAATTTCCCGTAGAATTCGAATACCCCTGGATGATAAATGCAGTCATAGAAATCAAAATTCCTGAAAATTTTAACATCGAAAGTTTGCCAAAATCAGTAGCGTTTCAAAATGCAGATAAGTCTGCGAAGTTTACCTTCCTAAGCGAATCTAAAAACAATACCAGCATTAAAGTCAGCTCTATGATTTTTATCAATAAAGCGAGATTCAATCCAGACGAATACGATGGCTTAAAAGATTTTTTTAGTCATATAGTGTCTAAACATGCGGAGCAAATCGTATTAAGGAAAAAAGTATGAGAGCTGCATTGGTCCTGTTTGTCTTTTATTTACTTCATAGTCTCCCATGTACCTCATTCGCTCAGGCGGATACCTATATCACCATCCATCAATCCTCCCTGGAATACATCCTGCATTCTTTAACAGATCTTGAAGAAAAAGTATATAAAAAATACACCATTCATTCGGCCAAAGCTCAAAGTGATGCCACGCTAATTATTCCTTATGACAAATTTTCAAAAATCATAGATGCAGAAATTCAATATACGAATAAATTTGGAATCCTAATAAAAAAATACAAACTCAAAGACTTTATAGATCAGGTGATGTTTGATGGGTTCAGTATTTTTTCAGATAACCGGATGAAAGCTGTACGTGCCAATATCACGGATTATCCTATGACTATCGAATATAGTTACTCCATAAAACATAAAAACACACTAGGTTTAAGCACTTGGCATCCTATAGATGGTTACCACACCGCAGTTACTTCTGCCTCTCTCTCCTTAAAAAGTGAAATCCCCGATTTGGTTGCTATCAAGGAAATCCATTTTAATGGCAAAAAGACGAATCAAAATGGAACGATGACCTGGCAGCTTGATTCATTAAGTCCAGTGGAATCAGAAGCCTTTTCTGCTCATGATCTTTTTCCAATAGTCATGTTGAGCCCTCTACAGATCGATGTAGATGGATATAAAGGATCCTTATTGAATTGGAAAAAATATGGAATATGGATCAATCAATTAAATGAACAAAGAGAAGAATTAAATCCAGAAGATCAATTGAAATTCAAAAAATTGGTATCCAGCCACACTACATCTAAGTCCAAGATTGCAACATTATATAAATACCTTCAAAACAATACCAGATATGTCAGCATCCAACTGGGTATCGGGGGATGGCAACCCATGCCTGCATCCGATGTTTCGAAATTTGGCTATGGTGATTGCAAAGCATTGTCCAATTATATGAGAGCCATACTAAAAAGTGTAGGGATTGAGTCTTATTATACCATCATAGGTAATGGTTCCAGAAAAATAAAATATCCAGACTATGTAAGCTTCAATCAAATGAATCATGCTGTCTTGACGGTCCCTTTACTAGGTGATACTACGTTCTTGGAATGCACTAGCCAATTTTACCCACCTGGATATGCTGGTAGTTCCAATTCAGATCGATATGCTTTGATGGCAAGCCCCACCGGAGGACAGCTGATTCGTACCCCTGTCTACAATCAGCAATCCAATAGACGAATCATGAAGGCATCTTTAAAATTGGAATCCACTGGCAATGCCTCTGCCTTAGTCTCTACTATGTTTCAAGGTGAATATTATGAACCCTACTCTATCTTCGGAACGAAAAGCTTGAAAGAACAAAAAGATGAATTGCTAGAGCTACATGATGAAGTAGATTATGCTGTTGACTCCTTTAGTTTCAATTATGATTTTAGTGCTATTCCTATATTCAATCTTAATGAGCACTTGTCCCTACGTAAGTATGCATCCGTATCCGGAACCCGGTTATTCATACCGATGTATTTGATCCAGCGATATGAACCTCCTTTGGCTCAAAAACCGAGGCTATCCGGCATAGAGATCCCCAATGGGCTTACAGAAATAGATTCTATTTTTATCCAAATTCCGCCAGGCTATGAAATAGAAAACCTTCCCAAACCCATGACGATTCAAAACATTTTCGGATCTTCCAATGTAAAAACTGAATTAAAACAACATATGATTGTTGTGACAAATCATTTTCAGATGCTTAAAAACAATGAACCTAAAGAAGCTTATATTGAATTGCATAGATTACTAGAGAGTGCTTTCAAATCCACACGATCTAAAATTGTATTGAAAAAAAATACCCCATAAGTTGAATCTAAAATGAAGTTTGCGATAGGATGTGGCATAGATCGCCTCGATCAAGATCGTGCATTGTCATATAACCTTAGCTATGGCTTGTTGACCAATTCGGCAAGTATAAACAAGCTTGGTATTACTGTCTTAGAATCCTTATATAAAAATGAAATTCATATCGATCTACTTTTTTCTCCTGAGCATGGCTTTTATGCAAAGTGGCTAGACGGGGTCCCCCAAAAGCATGATCTTCACAAAACATATAATGTACCGATCATAAGTTTGTATGATCAAGATCTTAAGCCATCTGATCAGCAATTAAAGAATCTTGATGGTATCATTATAGATTTACCAAACATCGGAATTCGGTATTATACTTATCTATGGACTATGGCTTTGATGCTTGAAGCTTGAAGCTTGCCATAGCAATAAGATTCCAGTTATTATCCTGGATCGTCCCAATCCTTTAGGTGGCCAATTGGATTTTGCGGAAGGCCCCATCATGGAGCCTGATTTTTATTCATTTATAGGCGCTTGGTCAATACCGATACGATTTAGCCTGACCCTAGGGAAATTAGCCTTATTGCTAAAAAAAGAAAAAAAATGGGATGACTTACCTGTAAACGTAATCAAAGTGGTTGGATGGTCTAGATCCATGAAGCAATCCCAATATAACTATCCGTTTATTCCACCATCGCCTGCGATCAAGACACCATCCACGGTATGGACCTAACCGGCATTGAGTTACCTCGAATCGACAAACATCAGTGAAGGCAGAGGTACCGCATATCCATTCGAAATCCTGGTAGCACCTTGGATTAGGTCAACAGGAATAATAAAGTTTATTTCATCGCTGGACCTACCAGGTATATCTATCGAACCGATTCGAGTAACTCCTAACGCAAATAAATATGCAAATCAACAATGTGAAGGCATTGTACTCTATGTCCTGCTGCACATTATTTGCTCAAAGTGGCCAAGTTAAAATAAATTATTCTTTAACCTTAGATGCAAACTTCAATCTGTCAGGAACTTTTTAAAGGAAATAGTTTTTCTTATTGCTCTCATAGTAAATGATTCCATCATTAAAATCAAAACATCTTTTTCGATCCACAAAGTTCAACTTTTACCTGAAGAACAAGAAGAGTTAAACGATTTTTTTACATCTGTTATTCATAAACAAGCTGAAAAAATTATTTTGAGAAAAAAGAAATAATTTACGTTTAATAAATTGAACGATTTTGCCATCACTTCAAAACTAATCGTTTTAGTGACCAACTTCCAAGCGTCCACCCCGCCTAAAAAATCAACCGTTTTAGCTACCTTTGCCTTCCATTTTATAATAAAAAATATGTATCGTACCCATAACTGTGGAGAGCTCAGGATGTCTCATATCGGTCAAACCATCACCTTAAGTGCATGGGTCGACGCCAGTAGAGATTTTGGAGGAATGACTTTTATGGACATAAGAGACCGATATGGCATTACCCAATTGGTATTCAATATGGATTCCGATGCTGCAATATGCCTCGCTGCAAGAAAATTGGGTCGAGAATATGTGATTCAAGTGACCGGTGAGGTACGCGAGCGAAGTGCAAAAAATCCAAAACGAGCTACCGGTGATATTGAAATTGAAGTAAAATCGCTCCAGATACTCAATCCATCGAAGGTTCCCCCTTTTACCATCACAGATGATACAGATGGTGGAGACGATATACGCATGAAGTATCGATACCTCGATATACGCCGGCAGTCTGTACAATCCAAGATTTTATTCCGTTCAAAACTGGGATTGGAAACACGTAAATACATGTCTGCGCAAGGATTTGTAGAAATAGAAACTCCGTTTTTGATAAAAAGCACACCTGAAGGCGCACGAGATTTTATAGTACCGAGCAGGCTCAATCCTGGACAATTTTACGCTCTACCACAATCACCACAGACTTTTAAACAGATCTTGAT
>JAYSTG010000559.1:0-2905 GCA_043719965.1 Saprospiraceae bacterium
TTATCTTCATACTTGATTCATTGAAAGGAGTGTTTTAAGACCTTGGTTTTGATAATGAGGTTATAGGTATCCTGATGTGAATGAACAGGATTTCACACGGAAATCTTATGGTGTCTGCCATTATCTGGAGTCAAAATTCTCCTACAGTGAAAATAATTCATCCATTCGCCATGCGGAATTTATAATGACATACTGTTTTCTTCAAGCTATTAATTTAAAAAGGCCGCCAGGTGTTTTTGCGTTATTATTGAGCGTAACCCTATTCCTTTCTATGCGTCCTATAGAAGGATTAACACAACAGATTCCCAAAATAGTTAAACCTATCGAATTGGATGGAAAAGTTCTGCCTGCCGAGTGGTCTGATATTGACACAATTTCATTTGCGAGTCATTGGCCCATTCACGCTGAAAAGCCTAATGCGAGAACAGATTATCGTATCGCATACGATGAAAAATTTCTATATTTTGCTGCTGTTTGCTATGACGATCCATCCCTTATCCAGGACCCGTACTTTGAACGCGATAATTTGACGATGGCCAGTGACCACGTAGTATTATTTTTGGATACCTACAATGATAATGAAAACGGGTTGGTATTTGCTGTTACTCCTACTGGATCCCGGGTAGATATGAGCATGAAAAATGATGCTCAGGGAGCTGTTCCTATTGATCTCTCATGGAATTCTTATTGGGAAGCGAATGTATTTCTTTTTGACTCAGGTTGGTCTGCGGAAGGGCGCATTCCATTCAGCAGTCTGCGGTTCCAGCCTGTTGATGATAATGTAACAATGGGACTTATTGCCTACAGATACGTTGCACGTGAAAGGAAACTGGATATCCATCCCAACATTCCTCCTGACTGGGGCTTTTGGAGTTTTTTAAAACCTTCAAAAGCAATTGATGTAACTTTTGAAAAAGTACGGAACAAACGGCCGTGGTTTACATCCCCCTACCTGCTTACGAGTTTTGGATATCACCATACCAAGGCAACTGACTCCCCCTCCATGATAAAGGAAGATGACCGAAAAATTGAGGCTGGGTTGGATGTGCAGCATGCGCTGACCGATAATATGAACATGGACATTTCCCTGAACACTGATTTTGCTCAGGTAGAAGCAGATGATCAGGTTGTAAACTTAAGTCGCTTTTCGTTTTTCTTTCCGGAAAAGAGAAGGTTCTTTCTTGAACGTGCCAGCATCATGGATTTTGGGTTTGATAATAATAACCGCCTTTTCTACAGTAGGCGTATTGGGATCAATGATGGAAAAATAGTTCCACTCTGGGGTGGGGTCCGTCTCGTTGGAAGGGTGGGTAAGTATGATGTTGGGCTGCTCAATATGCAGTCGCACAGCAAGTTCGATTTTCCTTCTGAAAACTTTGGTGTACTCCGACTGCGGCGAAAAGTTTCAAGAAACAATTCGTATATCGGAGGCATTTTTACTTCCCGCACAGATCTTCATGGCAATAACAACCTGGCATACGGAGTTGATGGTATTATTAATTTATTTAAAAATGATTATCTGAAAGTAAACATCGCCCAAACTTATCATTCACGCGATACGGTTCACTACGTTGATATATTTGATGACCGCAAGCGCATGTATGTGATGTGGGAAAACCGTTCGCAGGTAGGCTTTAATTATTCGTTAAGTTACTCGCAGGTTGATAAAAATTATTCGCCAGGTTTAGGCTTTGAAGACAGGAGCAACTATAAAGCCCTTGGGGACCGGCTTTCTTACGGATGGTTCCCCGCCAAAAAATCCTCATTGCGATATTTAAAATTCGATGTGAATGCAACTGCTTATTATCCAAATACGGCCCACAGCCTTGAGAGCTTTCTTGTAGCCCCTTCCTTTTTGATGGAATGGGTTAAGTCTAATAGTTTACAAGTTACTTTCAACAGGTTTTACGACAATACACCCACCGTGTTTAGTCTTTCCAACGACATACTTATCAACCCTGGTACTTATGTTAATAAAGATTTTACGTTATCTTATCAAACGCCTCGTGTAAAATTTTTAAACGCTTTAATCAGTTCCACAACGGGTACATTTTATAACGGTAACCGGTTTTCGGCTTCGATTACACCTATTTATACTTTATCCAAATATCTTACATTGAGTGGATTTTACCAGTACAATAACATTTCGTTCAAAGGAATTCCCAATTATATTGCGCATATCGGTCGCTTGAAAATATCCACATCGCTCAATGTAAAACTAAGTGTGAACGCATTTGCCCAGATAAATTCATTGACAAAAGTAAGTGCGATCAATTTCAGACTTCGCTATAACTGGAAGGATGGCAATGATTTGTTCATGGTATACAACGAGACATTAAATAATGATGGCAAAACAGATCAATATCTGCCTTTTTCAGACTACCGCGCAGTCATTATAAAATACATTTATACCTTTCATATTGGCCGATGAAAGTATGGTATTATAAATTATGTGTATCCGCTTAAACGTCCTAAAGATTTCCCGATTACACACTGCCGATGCACTTGTAATTTTTGAGAGCGTTGTAAGTGGGCGGAAAAGAAGCACAAGCATTTTCGGTTGAGTTAACACTAACCTTCCGGCATGCTTGATGAGGGCATAAGCCGATCTTCGCCCTGGAAGAAGCATGTGGGATTCAGCCCCGAATCAGGTATGTCAGGGCCGGCCGGCCAGGGAAGCAAAACCATTTTGAAATTAGAGAATAATTAAATTTATGTAAATATTTAATCACATCGAGAAAAAGCAAAGGCTTGCAGTGAATATAAACCTGTTCCGTACTGTTGTACGGTTATCAAAGGATGGCCCGCACCATCTCATTCTTCCCAGGTGGACCCAGTAGTGTTTCAACTTTTAATCCTAAACTTTTTAGATCTCTTTTCAACTGACCCTTTGCACAATAGGTGA
>JAYSTG010000560.1:0-2899 GCA_043719965.1 Saprospiraceae bacterium
ATCATAATTGTACATACCTACACCAGCGCCTACAGCAATAGAGGGAGTAATATATCGATGTGCTGAAACTGCAAGGCCAGTAGAATAGCTCGGAGTACCAATATTTCTAAATCCATTAGTCACCCCCATAACTTCTGAGGCAAATCCCCACTTATACTCCGGAATCGAATAAATTTTATGTACTGCATTGCTATGGATTGGCCTGATCCTGTAGATTTCACGAGTACTCATCTCAATCACGGCTCCATTGTCCAATCTTATCACATACGGCCCATCTGCTTTTTTTTCAATAATCTGACCAATAAGTGTGTTTCCGTTTTTATGGACGAACCGATAGCGACCACTTTCGGACTGTACACTTTGGTTCTGAGCCAGCATCAGTTGGACAGTCAGGGAAATCAAAATCAAAGTGAATATTTTTTTCATAGTGTATTATTTTTTAATGACTGGGATTATGCTGAGTTGTTTGATTTTCTTTGTATCGGTAGCATCCAATTGGATCAAACCATCTTCACCTACTACGATTAAATGTGCTTTATCCAAGGCAATGACATCATAGGCATGAAAAGAAGTAAGATGTGTGATCAGGTTTTTATCTATAGCTTTGACATCGGATTTATCGAATACTTTAAATCCAAATTTACCTTCACAAATAAAAAGTAACTGATCTATGATAGATAGTCCATGAGGATTGGACATCGGGTATTTTTTGATGAGCCTCGGAGAAGTGATATTAGAGATATCGATGACATCCAATTCATTGGTAAAAGTCTGACATCTGGTGCCATCACGAAGCGTGACATAGGCCACATCACCATCTACATAGACCGGATCACAAGCTTGTGCATGTGTAAATGTGCTCAACAAGGTAGGTGCTTCAGGGTTTTTATTATCCATGATATACATACCATTTTGAGCTCCTACAAATAGCTTGTCCTTATACGGAAATAAAGTCTCGATATTCCAGGCTACCTGTACAGTTTTGCCTTGCTTTGGGTTTTTAGCATCGTCGATATAGATCACGTGGAGTTGAGACTGGTCTATGGCATAGAGATAAGGATCTACTATTCCAAATCTGGATTGGGATCCTCCTACGCCTACGTTGGCTTTGCTTGCAGGAGCACCTGAGAAACCTGCATCAACACGTGTATTATTCATCCATAATATTCCGCCCTGATCTCTAAAAATGCCTTGCCCAAAACCATCTTGTGAGCAATCTAATACTTGAGTTACAGTAGATTCATTATATCCGATTAAAATGGGCTGATCATTACCTGGAGACCAACCAAATGAATTAGTAAATACAGAATTAATTCGCTTAAGAAGCTTTGGCGCAGTCACCACTTTAATATCAATCGCTAATAAATCCACGGCATTATCCGCATAAAGTACATTTTCTTTGACAGCCATATCCCGATTGCCAGCTATGGTAATAAAAGAGAGATTGATCGGATTTGCAGGATTCGTATTGTCATATATATGTATACCTTCATTGATTTCGTTTATTAACAAGTAGTCTCCATATACATAAATTTTTCCAGGATGACGAAGCTCTCTGGCAGCTCCCACTCCAAATTCATTCCGAATTGCAGCAACCGTTTTATAAATAGGGTCCATACGGACAAAGGTCTGATGACTAGTGCAATCATCTTTAAAACATGAAGCAAAAGGTAATACGATAATAAGTAGGGTCAAAAAGGAAATCTTTTTCATAATATTGATTTTAATAACCAGATAGACGCGATTCCTCAAAAAGAGGTTGGTCAGAAAGGTTAAAATTTAAAAACTATTCCTATTTTGAAACTCCTAAAATCATAGCAGAATATGGAAAGAACAGTCGGGTGGTTTAAAGATGCTATCATCTATCAAGTACATGTAAAAGCCTTCCGAGATACGAATGGTGATGGCATAGGTGACTTTAAAGGTCTAATCAGCAAACTGGACTATATCACAGATCTAGGGGTCAATACCATCTGGGTCATGCCATTCTATCCTAGCCCACTTCGTGATGATGGGTATGATATCGCTGATTATGATCGTATCAATCCAAGCTATGGTGATCTGGATGATCTTAAAGCCTTAATCCATGAAGCCCATCAGAGAGGATTACGTATCATTACAGAATTAGTAATCAACCATACCAGCGATCAACATCCTTGGTTCGCGAGAGCCAAAGCAGCACCGATAGGTTCTTCTCATCGGGATTTTTATGTCTGGACTGATGATCCCACTAAATATAAAGGAGTGCGCATTATATTCACCGATTATGAGCCTTCAAATTGGTCATTGGACGAAGAGACCGGGCTTTATTATTGGCATCGCTTTTTTCATCATCAACCCGATTTGAATTTTGATAATCCTGATGTTCAAAAAGAAATTTTTAGAATCCTGGATTATTGGGCCGCTATGGGAGTAGATGGGTTTAGATTAGATGCTATACCCTACTTGTTTGAACGAGAAGGTACCTCCGGAGAAAACTTGATAGAAACGCATGATTTTCTCAAAAAATTGAGATCCCATATGGATACACATCATGAAGGTTTGTTGTTTTTGGCAGAAGCCAATATGTGGCCCGAAGACTCTGCGGCATATTTCGGTGATGGCAATGAATGCCATATGAATTATCATTTTCCTTTAATGCCAAGACTTTATTTAGCATTGAAAAAAGCGGATCGATCATCTATCGAATACATTCTCAATCGTACACCTAAGATACCGGATGATTGTCAGTGGGCCGTATTCCTTCGATGTCATGATGAGTTGACCCTGGAGATGGTTACCGATGAAGATCGTCTCTTTATGAGAGAACAGTATGCCCCTGATCATAGAGCTCGTATCAATCTTGGTATCAGAAGAAGATTATCGCCTTTGATGGATAATGATATGCGTCGCATCAAAC
>JAYSTG010000057.1:0-5704 GCA_043719965.1 Saprospiraceae bacterium
CCAGACATTTGAAAAGGGCACATCAGATACGATTATCTTTCACCGCCCCACAGATTTAGTTTATGAAAAAAGTACTCCTAATCGACGATAATCTTGCGATTTTGACCTTCATGGCGAAACGCCTAAAATCAGAAAATGTCGAGACCTTGACTGCTGATAACGGAGCCGATGGATTGCAGATGGCAAGAGATCACCACCCCGATGTGGTGGTTCTGGACTTGATGATGCCTAAGATGCACGGCTATACCCTCATCCAAGAGATTCGTAACGATACCAACTTGGACAATGTCAAGATCCTTGTGATCTCTGCCAAAACGTATGCCGCGGATTTAGATAGAACGATTAGGCTGGGGGCAGATCGTTATTTGAGTAAACCATTCGACTTGCAAGTGTTCTGGAAAGCTATCGCTGACCTTTTGGGCGAAACCAAATTGCCTTTTACCATTCGATTCTGGGGAGTACGCGGTTCGATAGCCACGCCAGGACCAGACACTGTGAAATATGGCGGTAATACCGCCTGCACTGAAGTACGATGCGGCGAACAATTGCTGATTCTGGATGCCGGCACCGGTATTCGACAGCTGGGGCTTTCCCTACTCCACGAAACCAAGGAAAAACCGATCAATGGACACATCTTTATAGGGCACACACACTGGGATCATATTCAGGGATTCCCTTTTTTTGCACCGGCTTTCATACCAGGCAATGATTTTACGATTTACAGCCTGCACGGTGCGGAAAAACCGCTCGAAAAAGTATTCAGGGGATTGATGGATAACGACTACTTTCCAGTCCTTTTGACCGAAATGAAGGCAAACCTGGAGTTCCGCGAATTAGAGTCAGAAGTGAATCTGGGCGAAATCAAGGTGACTTATATGTTCCTGAACCATCCCGGCCTTGCAATAGGTTTCCGCATATCCTATGCGGGCCGATCTTTGGTCTATATCAGCGATCACGAGACTTATGGGCGTTTGTCACCAGGTGGACCAAGTCCACATCCACTCGACTTAGAAATAGCTCGCTTTGCGGAGAATGCGGATTTGTTAATCTCCGAAGCGCAATACACAGAGGAGGAGTATGCGCAGAAAAAGGGCTGGGGCCACAGCACGTTCATAGATGCTTTGGAGCGTGCCGCTGAAGCAAACGTAAAACAATTGGCTATTATCCATCATGATCCTGATCATGACGATGCATTCATGGATCAGATTTCTGAATTCTGCCAAAAGATGATTGCAGAGCGGAACTATACATTTTCCTGCATCCTGGCCCAGGAGGGAGGTTCGATTGAACTCTGAACAGGGGGGTAATCGTGAGTATCGGTGAACCTATAAAAGGTCTCTTTGCACAGCACTCGAATCTATATCTTATAATTCCTATTGTCAAAAAAAGGGTATCATCACGTGCAAGTGAAAACAGTACGTGTAGAACTATTTTTTGAAAACATAAATGAAGGCTCAATTAATTTGCACATGTAACCTTGATACATCGGTTTAAAGTGAATTATAAACGCGTTTGTCGGAATTCCTACAATACCATTCTTACTTGTGCTGGTCTTAATAAGTTTAGCAAGGAATTGATAAAACTAAATGCAAAATTTGAAGCACCTACTGGTACATATTATTGCATGAATAACTCGATCTTTATGTGTAAAGGTATTCGCAATCCTGATCATGTGGCTGGTCGCCAAAATATTTTCCACCACAATTGATGCAATATGCAAATTCGTTATTAAAGGATCGTATGTTATTTGGTATTGACTTTCCATTGATCACTCCGGAGCGATGGTTGAAGGACTTTGAAAATGCAGGATTTAAGGAAGAGGTAAAGTCTATGATCCTAAAGCACAATGCAATACGAATCTTGGGCTTGGATCATTAATTGTAATTTAGAAGATGTATTGTGCAACTTTTTTTGCATTCTATTTACTATTGTAAGGGATTAAGAAAGTTAACTTGTTAAAGTATTTAATTATGGATCGTAAAAATTTTTAAAAAAAATTTGGGCTTGAAAGTCTTAGTTTAGCAATGTTAATTTACTGTCTATATCAATATCATAAAAGTTTAGTAAAATTGCCAAAGTCATGGGTATAGGAAGAATTTTTCCGAGCGTTCATAAGCATCAAGGATGGATTGGACAATACCATAGAATGTTGAGATGGTATGAAAAGTTTAAAGTAACCAATCCAGGTGATTTTGAAAATCCCAATATTGATGAACAACATGATATTCTCTTTACTTGCTTTCAAAACATTATGATTCTAAAAGATTGGTTACACTACAGTGGCTCAATTCCAAAAAGCGAATTGAATGATTATTTTAATCAAAATTTAGAACTTAGAGTATGTCGGGACATTTGCAATGGGACAAAACATTTTGTTTTGACTAATGCAAGTGTTGATGATGACTTTACAATTATTCGAGAGTACGATCCCTTTCATGATGATTTAGATATGGAGAAAAATAAAACAATTGTATTGTCAGGGGGATATAAATTTGAATTAAAAGAATTGGCGTGGAAATGCATTGAATTATGGAAGGTCTTTATACAAAATTCAGAGTTGAATACATTTTTGCAAGTGTGATGAAGAAATGGCTGTCGGTAATATAAAGGTTTAAAGATTTTATTAACTAGGGGGCTTTGGGTGGATGACGAACATTAGTACTTCTATCAAACAGTTCGCACATCTAATTATCTTTTTTGAAAGCTTTTTTAATCCCTTTTTTTTTAGGTTCTTTCAAAGTAACACGCATTTTATTTTAAATGAAAGGGCTGTAATTTCTTGTCGTCAAATCATCGGTATGCAGCCGATGATTTCTCTTTACTTTTTTAAACTCGCAGTGATCCACGAAATGCTCTTGCTGCATAGTACGATTCTGCACCATTGTGATACACGAAGATTTGGCCATAGCGGTAATCAGCAAAGATGGCACCGCCGAGTTTTCTAATCTCAGCAGGAGTTTTGATCCAACTAGATGTTTTAGTATCAAGTTTTTCAAGTTTCTGCAGCTCCCGATATTGTTCTTCTGTCAATATCTCAACGCCCATGGCAGCAGCCATACCGATAGCACTGTTGGCAGGTTTATTTTCTTTCCTAGATGTCAGCGCTTCGTGGTCGTAACATATACTTCTGCGACCTTTAGGACTTTCCGAAGAGCAATCGAAAAAAACATATTCCCCTGACTTCTTATCAAGACCGACTACATCCGGCTCGCCACCTGTATTTTCCATTTCATGGAGTGACCAAAGTTTTTCAGTTTTTGCTTCAAGCTTGGCTTGGACCTTAGCCCATTCAAGACCCTTGTGACGATCCATGTTTTTCTCAAACCGATCCTTTAATGTATGGAGAAGATCTTTTTGTTGTTTTGAAGACAATTCTTTTTTCATAGATTCATTTTATAATTTAAAGGTCGAGATATTTATCAAATTATTTTTCTATCCAAAGGTCTAAAATACCAAAAAACCACGGTCAGCACGATGAGCAATATTGGAGGAAACATTTCCTGCACAACATTACCTGCTGCGATATGCGAAAATAAAGCTCCAGACATGAGGAAGAAAAACCCTGCGTAAGCCCATTCCTTTAGCAAAGGAAATTTAGGAATTAAAATTGTGATCACGCCTACTATTTTCCATATACTAATGAGGGTCAGAAAATAGAAGGGATAGCCCAATTTTAGAATAAAATCTATTTCAGCTTCTACTTTTAATAATTGAACTACGCCGCTGGACGCCATGCCCAATGCAAGCCATATCGTTGCAATCCAATAAATTACTTTACCTGCCTTACCGGCAGGCAAGCCCTCCTTAGAAGAAGTCAGATTTGTCGTCGTCATATTGAATTATTTTAGTTTGTTTACTATGTCTTGCAATTTGTTATGAGCCATATTGCGGCCATACGTAAAAGGCAGCTTGAGCATGTGGTCTCTTTGCTCGATGGATCTGTATATTACATATTACCTGCATACTCAGCTTGCTGATGTCATCTGTGACAGCTTCAAAATCCAAACATTCAAGTTGTACACCAAAAGGCGCATGCTCCATTTCAAATGTCCGAATGATTTTCTGATTCGGAATTAAATCATGAATCACCCCATTAGCCTTAAACGCTAGATTTCCTTGAGCATCGGAGGTTTCAAATTGCCAGCTGCCATACTTTTTACTTTCTAGATGCACCACTTTTGTTCCCATCCATTGCGCTATCAACTCCGGCTCTACATATGCCCTAAAAAGTAATTCTAATGGCAAATCAAATTCCCTGGTGATTACTAAATCCTGTTTGCCGACTTCGGCATTGATTTTTGTTTTTTGTGCCATACGTTTTTATTTCTTGGATTTATATTTTTTCATGATGGCTTCTAAGGTATTAAACCGTTCATCCCATATTTTTGCAAATGGCATGAGCCACTCCGCTATTTCTTTCATTTTGTTAGGATTGAAGTGATAGTAGATCTCCCTGCCGGAAAGCTCTTGGTTGAGCAGCTGACATTCAGTAAGGATTTGAATATGTTTTGAAATCGTTTGTCTCGATGAATCAAAGCTATCGGCTATGGCTCCTGCAGTCATTGCTTGCAATGCAACTAAGGACAAAATAGACCTTCGGGTAGGGTCTGCTATGGCCTGGAAGATGTCGCGTCTCATTTTCATTTATGCAGTTATTTGTCTGCGCAAATTTTTTGAAGTTTATTTTTAACGAAATTTTTTTAAACGAGGGGGTATGGAGATACTATGACTTCAAGCACGATGGAATAAAGAATGACCACCTATTTTGTGGATTAGGATCGCAAAATTGCAATACGACTTACAAAAGGACATTCATGAACCTAGAATGACTGATAAAGTAAGGGAAAATGAACCATAGGGACAACAGATTTTTTGTAAACCATTTATGCAAAAACTCAGTGATACAAAAAATATTAATTTTTAAAACAATAATAGACTCCGTGTTGACAGCGCATTGTATATTGTTTACTCATATCAACGATTATTCACCGAAATCCAAAAATCCATGCCTGTCGGAGTGAAAACTCTGAATGGAATTTACTTAAATTAGATCCATGCTGAATCCAAAGTCTTTAATTGATGCTAATCCCATGACAGGATTGCAGTATACGACGGCACTTGTTTGTTTTCTCATGAATATGCTGGATGGTATGGATGTATTCGTCATGTCTTATACGGCTCCGGCTATTGCCAAAGAGTGGACCCTGAGCCCGGAAATATTGGGTACCATATTTAGTGCAGGACTACTGGGTATGACCTTGGGTACCTTGTTCATAGCACCTTTAGCTGACCGGATAGGAAGGAAAAATCTGATGCTCATCAGCGCAACACTGATGGGCAGTTGTATCTACCTAACCTCGACTGCTACCTCCGTCAATGCCTTGTTGATTTACCGATTTATCAGTGGCATCGGTATAGGGTGTATGCTGGCTACGACGGCGGCTCTGATCGCGGAATACACGCCTAATAAATCAAGGGATTTTTGGGTGAGCGCAGTCATTGCAGGTTATCCGGTGGGTGCTGTGGTGACCGGATTAGTCGCCGCCAAAGTGATACCCTTATATGGCTGGCAACAACTCTTTAAATATGCAGGCATAGCCTCTGCGCTGGCCATTCCTGTACTGCTTATCTTTCTCACTGAATCCCTGGATTTTTATTTGAAAGCTCAACCGGCTAATGCGTTGACCAAAGTCAACCACATACT
>JAYSTG010000561.1:0-2892 GCA_043719965.1 Saprospiraceae bacterium
AGATCTGCTATCGTTTTACCATCTGCCTTACCACTCAACCCTTTAGATGCCAACCCCATGATCTTACCCATATCTTTGATACCACTCGCACCATTGGCCTGAATTAAGTTTTTAATAAACAGTTCTAGCTCCTCATTGGAAAGTGGTTGTGGTAAATATCGTTGAATGATTGCGATCTCTTCTTTCTCGACGAGTGCCAAATCTTCTCTATGCTGTGTCTCGTAGATCAACAGGGAATCCTGGCGCTGTTTGACCAATTTCTGCAATAATTTTATCTCCCGATCCTCATCCATCTGTAGCCCTGATCCATCAGTTTTAGCAATTAAAATCGCGGCCTTGATGGCTCGTACTCCTCGCAACCATGCCTGGTCTCTTGCCTTCATAGCTTCTTTGATGTCATGATTGACTTGCTCTTCGAGATTCATATATTGGTCATTAAATAGATGGAAATAAAAAAAACCAGTCATCAGACCGGGTGGATATTTCATTCATCCCAAAATAGATATTATTGCTTTTTAGCAGGATCTACTTTTGGGGTAGTGGTATTAGAAGTCACTGTAGGCACGGCTAAACTTAGTTTTGATCGTACCAAAGCGCTGACATCACTGGTCTCATCAGCATACAATAACATTCCTGCACTGGAATCAAATATATAACTGAAGCCTTGTTCTTTTGCAATGTCTTTGATAGCCGTATTGATTTTGTCCAATATAGGCTGCAATAACACTTCTCGTTTTTGAGCCATTTGATTTTGCATCTCTTGCTCCAACTTAGCCAGTTCTTCTTCTTCGATTTTAAGTTTTTCCGCTTGCTCTTGTAAAGCTTTTGGAGCTATCTCTCCTTGTTTTTCTTTACGAGCAAGTTCCTGATATTTAGCTTGAAGGGCTTCTACTTTTTGTTGGCCTTGCTTTGAAAGTTGCTCTTGATAAGCTTTGAGATTGGATTCCGCTTGCTTTACTTCTGGGACTTCGCTCATGATAGCAGCAGAATTGAGGTAGCCAAATTTTTGAGCTTGCACACTTATTGCAAGCATTAACATCAAGGCTATTCCGATCAACGATTTAAATGATTTCATTTTTTACTGGTCTTTATTGTTTGTGATTGAGTCTTTTTTGATTTGGGCTGCAAAGGTATTACTGAATTCCCAATTTTTTAAGTATATCTGTAGTTTTATCGAGGGTTGCATTAGAGAAAATAACTCCAGCTGAGCTACCTTTATCCAGGATCAGATCCAAACCTTTCGTAGTGGCATATTCCTGAATAGCTTTGTAGACTTTATCCTGGATCGGTTGTACTAGTTCTTGTCTTTTCATAAACAATGCACCTTCTGGTCCAAACTTGGATTTTTGCATTTCCATGACTTCTTTTTCTTTAGTCATGATTTCTTCTTCTTTGGTCTTTCTTTGATCATCGTTGAGTAGCACTTGTTCTGCTTGATATTTATTGTACATCACTTTGATTTTCTCTCTGGATTCAGAGATTTCTTGTTTCCAAGTGGCCGTGATTTTATCCAACTGTTCCTGAGCTTTTTTATAATCATCAAGGTTTTCCAGGACTTGGGTGATGTCCACAATAGCTATTTTTTGAGCTGAAACAAAAGTCCAGGAAGAAGCAAGCATTAGAATGAAAAGTATCCGTTTCATATTTTAAGTTTTAAAAATTCAAAGGTATAATAATTACGATTTACTATCGAAAATGTAACTGCTTGGCGGTATTAAAAGTTACACCTCTATGATCCTGAATTCTAGTCACATTTGAGTTAGGTATCTGGATATAAACCTTTTATATATGTGTAGAATAAAGTTGTATTAAAAAGAATAACATAAATTGATGAATTTATTAATAGATTTAACTATTCTTTGATAGGCGTGGTTCTTCATTTAATTAAACCCATCTAAAAAATATACCTTTTATATATGTCTCTTTCCATCCAGGGCCAGATCGTAGATCTTATTGAATGCAAGGTATATGGTGGCGAGGTCATCTGCGACCAAGGATCTATAGTCTCCATCTCCAAAAACAAGTCCAAGAAAGGTCCTTTCATTTTGCCGGGATTCGTGGATGCCCATGTCCATATTGAGAGCTCTATGTTAGCCCCATCTGAGTTTGCAAGGCTTGCCTTACCATTTGGCACGTTAGCAACCGTTTCTGATCCTCATGAAATAGCGAATGTATTAGGGGAAGAAGGTATCTTTTATATGATGGATCAAGCGGATGATCTACCCCTGGAGATTCTTTTTGGTGCTCCTTCTTGTGTGCCTGCCAGTGTATTTGAAACTGCAGGTGCCTTATTGGATGCAAGTGCAGTGGATCGATTATTAGCTGACCCGAGGATAGGTTATTTATCTGAAGTAATGAATTTTCCAGGAGTGATTCATCGGGATCCAAGTCTGATGGCCATGATCAGATCTGCACATAAATTTCATAAACCCATAGATGGGCATGCACCTGGGTTACGAGGCAATGCATTGGTACAATACCAATCTGCGGGAATACAGACTGATCATGAATGTTTTACCTACGAAGAAGCCAAAGAAAAGCTCCAGCTCGGGATGAAGGTGATCGTTCGAGAAGGAAGCGCAGCTAAAAATTATGATGCATTAGCTCCTCTGATCAAGGAATTTCCAGATCGACTGATGTTTTGTTCCGATGACAAACATCCGGATGATTTGGTGAAAGGACATATCAATCTTATCGTTGCCAGAGCCATCAAGGACGGATATGATCTATATGATGTATTGCGCATAGCTTGTATCAATCCTCGTCTTCACTACCCATTAAAAACTGGGATGCTGCACTTAAACGATAGCGCTGATTTTATCATCGTGGAGGATCTGGAGCATTTTAATGTACTTGAAGCCTATGCTCAGGGTAAATTAGTTGCCCAAGGTG
>JAYSTG010000562.1:0-2887 GCA_043719965.1 Saprospiraceae bacterium
CAAATGACCTCTACCAAGACGATATGCATAAGTTTATTTTTAGCTATTTTTCTTTTACAACATTGTAAACCTACCAATCCTCACGAATTGGTTAGCCCGACCACTGGCAGGGTTAGCATATTGGTAGATGAAAACCTCAAAGAAATTATCGAACAAGAGCAACAAGCTTTTGAATCAACCTATAAATATGCCAAACTCGATATCCGATATGCTCCAGAATATCATGTGATCGATCAGTTTTTTCAAGATAGTGTCCATCTCATATTTACAACGAGAAGGCTGAATGCTGCAGAACTGGAATATTTAAAAAAACGTGCATTCTACCCCAAACAGACTCATTTTGCTACGGGGGCTCTAGCGTTCGTCAATGCAAAAACCAATAAAGATACCACGGTAAGCTATGAGCAATTGATAGCAATGCTAAAAGATTCTTCTAGCGGAGTACAATTTGTCATTGAAAATGCAAGATCAGGTATAGCTAATCAAATTCTGGGTGCTTTGGGTTCAGATCAACTTCCAAGCCATTTTTTTGCTCAACGTTCAAAACAAGAAGTATTAAAATATGTAACGACTCATACGAAAGCCATCGGTATCATTGACTATAGTGATATCAGTGATAGTGATGCGGCATATTCCAAAGAAGTACTAGATCTGGTAAATTTATTAGCGATTTCCAGGCCGAAGGATTCCTTACAGATGGGCTTTCTCAGGCCCTTTCAATATAACTTACAAGACAAACGATATCCATTCACCCGTGAATTATACTGTATTGATAAATCAGGGCGTAATAATGTCGGAGCAGGATTTAGTGCATATGTAGCAGGACATATCGGTCAAAAAATCGTTTTAAAAGCAGGGCTGCTTCCAGAGTACCAATCTGCCAGATGGATTGAACTCATATCCAACCCTAAACCCACCGTGGTAAAGTGACCGTGTAGATTTAAGATCATAGTGCTTTAAAAATTTGAACATGAAAAAGATTACATTTTTTGTCGGGATCGTCTGCTGGGTAGGAATGCAAACAGGATATGCTCAATCCTTTAACGAGGGACTCAAATTTCTGGAGAATGAAAACTTTGCTGCTGCACTGAAAACATTCAAAACATTAGCAATCAAAGAACCTACCAATCCACTTTATTCCTTTTACATTGGAGAAGTATTATATGTCTCTGAAGATTATATTGGAGCAGAAAAAGTATATAAAGAAGGTATTAAAATAAATAGCAAAGCGATTGAATGTCATATTGGCCTCGCAAAAATTAAATTGGACCAAGGTAAAGGGACTGAAGCGCAGGCCATTTTTGATCTGTTGACCAAGCAGAACAAAAAAAATGCGGCCGTTTTTAGTCTAATAGGCAAATCCTTCCTTATAGGCAAAAAGCCAAATGCCGCCAAATCGCTGGAATATCTAGGGAAATCAAGAGATATGAATCCGAACGCAGCGACTACTTGGGCTTATCTGGGTGATGCATATAAACTTATGGACAATAATGGCGATGCGATGTCTAGCTATGAACGAGCTGTTGAAAAAGATCCAATCCATCTTAAAGCCAGAATGAACATAGCTAAGATCTGGGCGTCTGCACGTGAAACGGATCGAGCTGTAAAGTCTTTACAAAGTGTGATAGCCTTGGACTCCAATTATGCGCCAGCTTATAAAATATTGATCGAGTTGTATGTGCGTATTCGCCTATATAAAGAAGTGACTCCACTCCTTGAAAAGTATATTGCCCTGGTAGGAAATGATGTGGATTCCAAGGTGAGGTTGGTCAAATTCCTTTGCTTTGAAGCGAAAGATTATGATCGGTCTATAACTAAAGGATTGGAGGTGTTAGCATCTCATCCCGATCAATATACCTTGCATCGATGGTTGGCCTGGTCCTATTATGAAAAAGAAAATTATCAGCATAGCTACGACCATTGCAAAAAGTTATTGGCAGCTGCAGAAAAAGACCCGACTCGAAAGCTTTATGATTCAGATAAAGAATATTATGCAAAAGCCACCTACAAAATCGGAAAATTAGATGAAGCAGCTATTGCCTATGAGGAGGTTTTAAAATTTTCTCCTACTAAGGCTCATGATTATTATGGAAATTTAGCTAAGAGTTATTATGAAGCTAAAAACTATGTTCAGGCTATAGGATATTTTGAGAAAAAAGCTACCATCAAACGGCTCAATGTTTCGGACTTGTATTCTTATGGAAGATCCCTCCAGCTTACCAATAAATTAGCAGAAGCTGATTCGATTTATGTAAAAGTGTTGGCTTCAAACCCAAATTATCCTCTGGGATGGTATCGTAGAATAGAAATTACAAGAAAAATGGATACCATACCCACAGCACGTACCTGGATTGCAAAACCCCTGCATGAAAAAATGATTGAGCAGACTATCAGCGATCCTGTGAAGTACAAACCTTATCTCCTCGATGCTTATGATTATCTTAGTCAGTTTTACACTCACCTAGAAGATTATTTAGCAGCACTTACGAATTTTGAAAAACTCCTGCAGTTGGACCCAACCAATGCAAATGTGCCAACTTGGGAAAAAAATATTAGCACGATCAAAAATTCTAATAAACCTAAAAAAGCAAACCGATAAACGAATTTTATTTTATAAATAGGATTAATTCAAATTCCTTAAACCCAAATTGAATATTATGCAGTTAAAGCGGCTTTTCGATTATCTTATTTGGCACTATACTCCCTAAGAAAAATAACTATATTTTAAGATTAAAGAAGCATATTTTTGCGCTTAAAGTATATAATCAAAATAAAAATGAAAAAACTAACCTTATCTGTTGTAGCGTTCTTGGTTCTGGGTATGCAATACGCCCAGGCTCAAACCATAAGTGAAGGACTTAAATTTTTAGAAAATGAAAACTTCACT
>JAYSTG010000563.1:0-7722 GCA_043719965.1 Saprospiraceae bacterium
CTTCGCCGCAGGAAGAAATCATCGTTCGTGAGCTTCGACATATGGTTGAGGATTTGGCGACCATACCATAGGACCAACAAGGCTGGACTAACCCGATAATCAGCCTTAATATCAAACATCCTAATCTTCTATATGGGCGCAAGGTCTATGGAAAAAGTTCAGTAATTTATTGAATTTTTAGTAAGAATACAAAAATGATTGAATCCCCTCACGGCCATGTACTTGACCATCGACCTATCTCGATTACTTGCCATTGGTGCCATTCTAAAAATTCATCCCATTCGTCAATTCGAATAATTCGTCATTCGTCCCATTCTTCAATCGAACCATTCGTCAATCGAACCATTCGTCATTCGAATCATTCGTCCCATTCGTCATTCGTCATTCACTTACACTTTTTCTCCTTACTCGCCTTAGTCTTATCCACCTTACCATCCACCCCCACCTGCTCCGGAAAATAACACCCATTTTTAGCTTTGATCGCTTCAGCATCCGCATCGCAGTCAATACGACAGGCTCTGCCGGATAGGAGTCGGGTATCCCCTTGCCTATTGACCATCTTAAGGGTATATTTAAAAGCACCGACATACGATCGACCATCCAAACGCATACCATCCCAACCATAATTACTGAGATTACTGTATACCACAGTAGGTCTATAAAACAATACGGTATCACCTACATCTGTATAAATCGTAAAATCTATGATTTCTATTACTTTACCACTAAGAAATGGAAAAAACAAGTCATTGACACTGTCTTTATTGGGTGTAAATGCATTGGGCACATAGATCGACATATCGCTATGGGTAAAGTCTACTGGCTCGGCTCCGCAGCAGGCGGCGTATTTATCTGCTTTTTGCGCAGTAAGAGTATTAGCCACAACCACCCAAAAAACCAAACTACTAAATCTCATATTTTAAGTTTTAAATTTTATAAAAACTTTAGGATTAATTAAAATTGTAAATAGGTCAATTGTCAATTTTTAAAACGCCCACCACCCTCACCCTCTCGCTATCCGTAATCCTAAGATAATACCTTCCCATCTGAAATCTTGACATATCTATACGACTGCTCGATAATTTACCAGAGTAAAATTTTCTTCCTAGGATATCTGTGATCAGGACATTACTTTCTATATAAAAATGATCTGATCTGATCTCTAAGAAGCCACTGGTAGGATTGGGAAAGACTAGAATATCATTTTCATTTGAAATGACATGAGCAAATACATCGCTTTTGGCTAATGCTGGATCTGAGGATGCTTGCAATGCTTGTGGGCAGATATTACGCGCAGTGCGGTCGCCGGCGGCATCGTAGTTGAAAATGATGCATTGGGCGGAAATGTATTGAATAGTCGAAACGAATAAAATTACTGACCCAATTCTTATAATCTTTGATTCCATATTTATATTTTTTATACAATCTACATACAATTAACTCTTAAAGCCAGCTTCCCATTTAAACACTTTACCACTTTACCAACAATTGTACTTCCTGAAAACTGCCTATTTAACATCATTCTCCTATCATAGCAAATCAACTATAACAACTTTTCTTCTTCTATGATTGCTCGAAAGTTATTTGATTTGTCGAAACAGTATTCATTGTAAATACTAGCAATACAAACACTATCAGAACAAAAAATATTCTTTGAAATAAACTCGATATTTTTTCAATGGATTTCAATATTTGCCTAATGATTGCTTAGCATTATATGATATCAAATATTCAGAGTGTGATGTATATTCTTTAATAAATTGCTTAGTTTTATCATTTTTAAATTTCGCCAAATAGTCAAATGCATTTGATAATTCATATATATAATAAGCACTTTTTTTATTATCCAATTTTCTAGCTGAACTAATAGCGATATCAATCATTTCTGCATCTTGATTAATTTCAAATATTGCAGTAGCTATCCTTAATTTTATAATTGGGTCATTGCATACTTTTAACAGTTTTTTTAATACTGGCAATGATGCAAATGATTTTAAATAAGCTAATGTTTCAACAATAAAAGTATCAATTTCTTTTCCTGCTTCTGATTGTAACTTTTGCAAAAGTGCTTCTTCTAACAATTGCTTTTCATTAGCTGTCAACTCATCTATTATCAGTATATTATTAAAACCATTTCTATGTTGGTAATCTTTTGGCGGAATAACTTTATTAATTAATTTATCTATGTTCATCTTAGTCTTATTTATAAATTAGTTTCACACCTTTTAATTTCAAAATCGGAAGTTCAGTTTGAAGCCAAATAGAACCTGCTCGTGGGTTGTTCAAAAATACCGGAACAGAATTGCCATTAGGAATACCTTTCGCCCAAGTAGCAGATAATCTACTCCACATAGATTCTGCACCTCCGACACCTTCCCAAGGAATATTTTTACTATCTATCAGATTTTGTAAATTCCGACCAGCTCTTGATTGTCCAATCGTTTGAAAACCTCCTTCAATAGCTCTTGCTTCTGTGCCTGCACCAGAGAAAAATGCTCGACTTTCCACCTTAGCCGCTAAATACCTCATACCCAACATAAACTTTCCAACCCCCAAACTTCCTAAAGTTATAATAGTTTCTAAATGTTCATTCAACACATCTTTAGCTGCTCCTGTCCAATTTTTAGTAAGGATATCATACGCTAAAATATACTCATATTGACTGAGATGCCCTTTCATAAATTGTTCCGCCAAAAGTAGTTTAGCTGCTTCTATTCTTGGGTCTCCTCCACCTCCCAATGCCCCTTTGGCCAAATGCGCAGCATGATTCAAAACCCCCGTAATCAATCCCTGTCTCGCTCCATCCCAAAATCTTCCACCACCTATCACACTACCTAATCCACCTGATAAGCCTCCGCCGATTATTTGTCCTACTGCACCTAAGTTAGCTATACCAGCTAAAGTACCGATTCCGGAACTAATGCCTCCACTCAAAAAGCCTGCAACAGGATTTCCTCCCTGAGCCAAAGATAAAGCTGCACCCGAAAATCCATGCGCATAAACTTGAAATAGAGCTCTCTCAATTCCATTAGTCATAGCACTTGCAGCACCGCCAATAGCGCTGCTAATACCACCTCCAATTGCTCCGAATATACCGGCCTTTATTGCCCCCTTGAAAAAATTCTGATGGTTTATAAGATTACTTATGCCATTTACGGCAATACCGATCAACGCTCCTATCAAGAGAGGATTTTCCCCATCAGGGTCCGTATATTTCAAAGGGTTATTCAGTGCATAAGAGTACCGATTAAACCCTTGTGTACTTCCTCCATCACTCACATTATTATCAACCGCCAGCATCCTCCCCACCACAGGATCGTAAAGTCTCCCGTTCATATTAATCAATCCAAATAATGGGAGATGTTCATGGCCGGTAAACCCCCTAGTGAGCCAGGCTGGTGGAGCTGTCACTCCTGTGTATGACCAGTTACTCACGTTGCGATACCTACCCCAAGCATCAAAGTTTTGATTATGGATGATGGTACCGGCACTATTAGTCACATGGAGTATAGAGCCTAGGTGATCTGTATAGCTATAATAGTAGGTGTCGTTGCCATTTTCGCGGATCACAATAGCTATGAGGCCATCGCCAGCACTTATATAATGTATATGTTTAGTAGCTCCTCCAGTGATGTCTTTTTCGTAATCGCCCATGTAGTATCGGGTGTTGGAAACTGATCCTGTCGAAACGCCCTTAATCCGATTTTCATCAGAGCCGTAGGTATAGTTTAATACATTGCTGCCTTCAGATAGAGATGATGGTTGTAAGAAGGAAGTATATGTGGGTAGAGATTGATTGGCCGATGAGATATTGCCTGCGGAGGGATTGATCTGGGTGACTGCATTGATTTTGGTTGCATGGGTGTAAGCGTAGGTGCCGGCATCAGTTTTGCTGGTGATATTGCCATTGGTAGCATAGGCTACGGTTTGAGTGGGTTGACCACTGATGGCAGATGTCAATAATCGATTAAGATTATCATATGTAAATGTTTCTGTTTTGGCTGCTATACCATCTACCCTGCTGGTAAGATTGCCATTGGTATAGTTCCAGGTGAAGGTGAGGTTTTGGATGAGGGGTGTGAAGTAGTTAGTGGGGATACCGGAGTTATAGGTATTGGTGGATGACTTGCCATTACCGAGGCTATAGGTCTTGTATTGATTGTAGCCATTCATAGTGCCGGTGGTGAATATAGGCACTGTATTACTTCCATTTTTAATGGTGCTGAGATAGCCATTGACATCATAGGCATAATTAAGCACAAATGATGATGGATAAGTCACCGATGCAAGGTCACTGTATGTATTATAGGTCAGGGTTTTGGTATGTGCCGTAGCATCTATGGTCTGCTTGATTGTAGCAGCCCTGCCATACGTATCATAGGTATATTCTTCTAGGTCACTGGCAAAGCCTGTGATCTTTTTAAGCTTTGCAGTAGATGTACCCGACCCGTTAGGGAAATATTCATAGGTGGTAGTTCCTTCGGGCATGGACTTGGTGAGCATGCGGCCAGCAAGGTCATAGGTCATGGTATGCGCCTGGCTTTTGGCATTGACCTGGGAAGTTAATTGACCTAATGCATTATAGTCATAGCTTGTGGTGCCTGCATTGATATCGACCATACTGGTCTGACGAGCATAGGCATCATAGTTATTAGTGACTAAGGTGGTAGCTCCATTGATGACGGTTTTAAGTCCGCCATGGCTATAATAGGTATAGTTTAAGGTGCCACCGTTATCCGAAGCGCTTACAGATTTACCGGAGGCATCAGTGACTTTAGAGGATACCTGGTTTGCTGGATTAGTAATGGTGGTAGTAAGGTTCCCGAAAGAGTATGTATATCCAATGGTGGTATAATAGTTTTGACCTCCTTTGTAATTTGTCGATGTAATCAATCTATTATATTCATCATAGGTATTTGTAGTAGATTCTTCATTGTTAGGGCCTATGACACTGGCTACATTTCCCCGGGTATCATAACTGGTCTCGTTGGTGATCCAAAGATTTTGCCAACCTTCAGTTTCAGTACGTACCTCACGATCTAAATAATCATAATAAATTTTGATATCAGGCTTACCGGGATGTGTTATGGTTTTAATATGGCGGGACAAATATCCACTACCCCAAGTATATGAGGTATTGATCGAATATGTCTGAGGTGGTATCATTGTCAGTTCTCGTCCAAAAGGATCATAAGTAAATGTAGTAGTGAGTCCATCCACGGCTGTAGTAGAGGTGGGTTTGCCCCAGCGGATATCATAGACAGCTGTATTAGTCCCCAATGGATCTGTAGTGCTGGTAGCAAATCTGCCCTTGGTATCAAATACAGATGAGAAAGATCTGGCGGTAAGTCCGGAAGGTGTGATAATGGTAGATGTGAGATTACCTAAAGAATTATAACCATACGTGGTGGTTACACTTTTGGCTAAGCCGGAAAAATCGACCTTACTCGTTAGTTGCCCAAGATTATTATAGGCAAACGTATTGGTGGTGGAGTAAGCCGCTTGTCCGGTTCGTGTAATAGAATTGGTGACGGAGGTTGGTAGAGCAGGGACTGTGGTGCCATGTTGTCCATACACTGTAGTAGTAGTGGCTGTCTCTACACTGTTATTATTTACAGTTTGAGTAGTAATATTACCATAGGCATCATAGGTATTGGAGGTCGTCACGGTCTGGCCTTCAAAGGTTTTATTTTCTGAGACAGAGCTAACTCGTTGGAGAAAACGACCAGTACCGGTCGATACCCATGCATTAGTCAGCGTAGTCTGATTGATTTGTTGGTTTGCATTAGGGACATATTGTAAAGTGATCAGCTTAGGCGCAGCGCTCCGATAGTTAGCATTAAACTCATTTTCTGTTACAGTTTTATAACCTGTAGTTTGATTATGGGAAATGACTTTTAAAAACCCCAAAAGTCCTTTACCTTCTTTATGCAATTTTGCTTCTTCGTAAGAGTAGTCAATAGTATTTATACCACCAATGCCATCTGCCACTTTAAGCTCTGAGACCAGGCTCATGGGTATTTGGATGTTATTAACTGGATGAGCTGTAGTTGCACCTTTGGCGTAAAATGATCCTGCTTCATTCATTCGTTTATATACCCACTCGGTGTTGTGCTCATATCCATTTTTGACTTTGTTTAGATACATTTCTTTACCATCCTTTTTAAAGTAAAGGATATCAAACGGAGTTGTATAATTTAGGCGAGCTATGAGCTCAGACTTACCATCGCCATTGATATCAAAAGGTATCAATGGAGTTGTATTTAATGTATAAGAATTATTGAATGCTTGTTCTTTGTAAAACTCATTTCCTTTACTATAATAAGCATCGAGGTATGTGGATATAGTGTTAAAAGTCCACCCATGAAAAATATCGGTTTTGCCATCTCCATTGAGATCTGCCATTACTATTTTATCTCCTGCATAATTGATATCGACATAGGGTGTGTGGGAAAATGTGTGGAGGGTTTGATTAAAGACTGAACCGGTAGATATACATTTATACCAGGGAGCAGATTGGTCGGTAGTACTCGTGCGACATAAAATATCCGTTTTACGGTCCCCATTAAAATCACCAAAAAACGGCAGATGCCATTTAGTAGGAAATCCGGCATTATATATGCTTTTCAATACATAACCGTCTAGAGTGAATATTTCACTATTGTTATCCCTGGTTACTAAAATATCACTCTTTCCATCGCCATTAAAATCTATGATCTGAATTCGATCAGCTGTAGCCCATAAATCAATACCAAAATTAAATGTTCCGGACAGTCCTACTGTTCCAAAGGTATTATTACCTGCGCCTACACACATATGGACTCCAATACTATTTGAATTAGAAATAGCTCCTAATATTGTAATTAAATCTGCACTACCATCACCATTAAAATCACCGGGATATAAAAATTTACCATTATGGATATAATCGTATCCCGCGTAAGGTGAAATCACAGTTGGTGTAGGAAAACCCCCAAAACCAGCGCTCCCGGCATACACTTTGATAGCGCTCAACCGTTGAGGAGAGGCTGCTGAAGTTAAATGGGATGTAATAATATCATCAATGCCGTCCCCAGTAAAATCATTCGTAAAAAAAGTATAAACATTTGAATAAGCTTTAGGTGTAGCTTTACTAAAACTTGCTAACGGTAAAACAAATGGGTTATTAAAGCTGCTAGTCAGTGGATTCCATTTGTACAATGAAAATTCAGAATGAAAAGCACCTCCAGAAGCTCTGTTTGCAACCAAAATATCAGTAAATCCATCACTATTAAAATCACTTGCAATAGTCTCATGGTCCTGGTAGGCAACTGTAACGCCAGAACTAACAGTTTGGAAAGCAGTAGGCTGATCACCATACTTAAAAATCGTAGAATTCAATGCACTTCCATCACTCCCTTTTTCGATTACTTCATTCAGATAACTATTGATATTATCCCAGCCATAGTTGAATTGATAGGTCTTAAATCCCGTATTACCTTCGGCAGTAATGGTAATATTATCCAGTAGATAATCCGATGGTAGCGCAGCCCCAGCATGATAGCTTGTGTTTTGATCCGGTCTGGTCCCGTAATTAAATTTTATCAAATTATATGGGACTAGCCCTGTGTTGGAGTTGCCAGTGTACCTTATCTCCTGAATGTTAACATTGGTATATACAAACTCGATGTAATTGCCATCATTATATAAGATTTTATTTAGGCGCCAAATTAATACCTGAGT
>JAYSTG010000564.1:0-2879 GCA_043719965.1 Saprospiraceae bacterium
TACACAATCATTCATAAATTTGGCCGATTTATCCGGATTAATTGATTTTCGGTTTGATTATTTAAACTCAAAATGGTATGATGGATTCGGGAAGCCAGACCTATACGGTCGATATCTTCGGTACAGAGAATAATTCCTGAATGTTTTGGATTTTGAAAGTGGAGTCTAATAAAATCTAAACGATTAAACGTGAGGACAATTCTATTTGTATAGCGAGCAAATTCTAACACCTGATCATCTGAAATGGCCAAATTTGCATTGCCTACTTCAAAGGAAGTTAAAACATCATGGCCTTGATCCTTGAAAACGTTCACGATTTTAAGACGACAATTCTCATTTGCATAAAACCTTGCCATGGTGCTATGTCTGTTTGTTTTCTTTGATTAAATTATTTATCTCTTCCTTATGAGCACGATAATAGTTCCAAGCATTTGATAAATCCTCCGCTCTCAATGTCGGGTAGTCGGCTAACATTTCTTCTTCGGATAGTTCCAATTGTTTTTGTCGCACTAATAACCAGACAGGAATCCGAGTTCGGGCTATACGAGCCTCGCCTCCGCAAACTCCTGATGTTTTATCGATTCCGGTAAATATTCCGCCCAAATCACTAATGACCCATTGCAACACCACACCTTTTTCATTATCTGTGATTTGTTCTAATAATGACTCTATCTTTTTAAGTTCTCCAGTCATGTATTTATATTATATATGCTAAAATAAGCCTTTTATTAATAGCTAACAAATAAAGCACTATAGAATAATCCTACTTCGACTTTGATGAAGAAAATATCTTTTCATTTATGAGATTGGATTTCGAACCAACAATTCAGCTCCCGTACCTGGCGAGTCAGGAAAAATGGTAACACCATACTCCAATACTGCACCGCGAGCCGGATCATTGGATATCAATAATGCCCCATCAAGATCTGCATAGTCTACCAACGGAAGTATTTGTGCTAAAGCAGAAATGCCTACGGAGGACTCTGTCATACATCCAATCATAATCTTTAACTCATATTGCCGTGCCATTTGAATCATCGCTATTGCAGGAGTGAGTCCGCCACATTTCATGAGTTTGATATTGATGCCATGAAACAGGTCAGCACATTTTTCTACATCGGGAAGGATATGACAAGATTCATCCGCAAAAAGGGGTAGTTCACTCTCGTCATACAGTTCTGACATTTCAAAATCCAAGTTTACTGGTAAGGGTTGTTCGATATAATCTACATCCAGTGCTGCCAACTCTATTGAATATTCGATAGCTTGAGCCTTAGTCCATCCTTCATTGACATCTACCCGTAATGGTTTATTAGTATGTGATCGTATGGCTCGCATGATATCCATATCATGGTCTGTGCCTAATTTGATTTTATAAACTGGCCATGGATTTTCATCGATATGCCGTAACATAGCATCTGTACTATCTATACCTACCGTCAGGCTAGATAAAGGACAAGTTCCACTATCGAGATCCCACAGATCGATCAAACTTTTCCCTTTTAACTTACCATACAAATCATGATAAGCCATATCCAAAGCACACAACACAAACTGATCCGTGCTAAACCTTTTTAATAACTCATTGTATCTCGTACCTGGTGGAATGATATCCAAGGACTCGATCCATGATTTATGTTCCTGTACCAATTGGATCATTCGTTCTAAATTTTTACCATAGTACAATATCTCTGTAGCTTCTCCATAGCCTGATAAGTCTTGGTGACTTAGTTCTATGATCATGCATCTTCGATAGGATGCACTCCCATGCGAAGTGGTAAAAACCTTCCGGGTTAATAAATTATAAGTATGGATCGTTAGTCTCATGGTAGTTTAAGGCTGAGGCTGAATGATGCTGTGTTTAATGTCCCTTTAGCTCCGATCGGAATAGTACATTGATTAGAAATATGACCGAAAGAAAATCCATAGATGGCAGGCACCTGAAGTCTACTCAATCGCTCCAATATGACTTCTTTTAGCGATAGGGAAGGTGTGTGTTCTTTTCTTTCACATCCTTCGAATACGCCGCATACGATGCCTTTGATACGATCTACGGGGATTGCTTGAAATAAATGAGTCAACATTCGATCTATACGATATGGTGCTTCTTCAATATCTTCCAGGTAGAGGATACTATCTTTTTTGATCTTGAAATATGGTGTACCACATAAAGAAACTAATAAAGACAGATTGCCACCTATTAATAATCCTTCAGATTGCCCAGGGTAAATCACATATCTTTCAAATGTGGATTTTCCTTCTACAAACTGATGCTCATCGTCCGTACATGCTCCGATCTCAATGTGTTGCCCGGATACACCGAATATGACCTTCCGCAATTGATCCACAGTATATTGGGTAAAATCAGAGGCTGCAACAGGGCTATGAAGACTATGCAGATTTAATTTAGTGTATAAACCATTATGAAATGCAGTGATATCACTATAGCCTAACAACATTTTAGGATGAGATCGTATAAGTTCAAGATCTAAATAAGGCAATAAATGAGTACACCCAAAGCCTCCACGGATACACCATATCGCACGAATACTATCATCCCGATACATATCGTGCAAATCTTCCAAGCGATGTTGATCCTTGCCGGCCAGATAGCCATGGGTTTGCATAATATTTTTTCCTAAGACAGGTACGAGGCCAAGAGATTCTATATTAGTTTTTGCTTTTGTTAGCCGTTCTTCATTGATCAATCCTGCTGGACAAATCAGACCCACTTTATCTCCAGGTTGCAGATAAGGCGGATATTTTTTGGTTAGATGCGATATAGAAGGAACCATGATACTAGAACCCAAAACAGTTTGATTAAAAGTGCGGCGATCCATTGAAGTAGAATAAAGTTAATGTCAGTTCGAAATTATAGC
>JAYSTG010000565.1:0-2872 GCA_043719965.1 Saprospiraceae bacterium
TGAAAACTAAGTTTTGTTAAAAATTCACCAAATGCCCTTTTCGTTTTTAGTCCAGGTGATTTATCAATTACAAAGTCGAGTGATGAAGTATCCAGAATATGCTCTTGTCTTTCTCCAATCTCACTTATAAGCGTATTGGCCTTAGCTAGAGGGTGGCTGCCAAAAATTAAAGTATCCTTGTTTCCTTTTGCATCGGTAATGTATACACCCCACTCATAATGATCACTAAGTATAAGACCATGTGGCACTATGGGTTGGCCAATTGTAATTGCATTGGATAGGATAATTCCACATAAAAAAAAGAACAATTTTTTTGTCATTGGCAACATATTAATTTTTCTTTACTATTAAAAAAGGGCTTCATCTAATTGATTTAACGACTGACCACAAATTTTTTGATATCCTTTTTCCCATCATTCGTTTCAAAAATCATCGTATATATTCCTATCGGAATCAGCCTAATATCTATTTCCATAGGAATCCTCCTTTCAGACCTTATCATTCTGCCAGCATAATCAAATATCGAATAACTTTTAAATAGGGAATTGCCAGTATTTCGTATTTGAAGAAAATCCTTACTTGGATTTGGAAATATTGAAATTTCATCTACAATTTTGTCGCTATAGGATACAATAAAGTTCTCAAAGTCAATATACATTGCCATTAAACCATTAGTTCTAAATTTTACATCTTCCTTTTGAAGGATATATGTCGTATCGTATTGTCCTCCGAAAAATATTGGAAAATTAAAGACTGATTGGCCATATTCGCCTATATGTATCCTATAGGGCTTCACATGGAGATAGCCCAAAAAAACAGTGCTATCTAAGAGAAATTTCTTTATTCTTAATTTCAAAGGAAAATGAATTGCTTTTCCAGAAATAAAAACAGGTGCATATTTTTGGTAAGTAAAATTTGATTTAAAAAAGATACTGTCCGTGAAAAAACTAGTTTCCTTTGCGCCAGCAACACCAAACGACTTTTTAGTTTTTAATCCTTCCGATTTATTTATCACGAAAAATAATGAGTTGCTGTCAGGAATGTCAATCCGTTTCTCTCCGATCTCGGATACTAGAAAATTGGCCTTAGCCAATGGGTGAGTCCCAAAGGTCAACGTATCCATGTTGCCATTAGCATCAATAATGAATATACCCCATTCAGAGCGATCACTAAGCAATAGGGGTTGGCTGATAGCCATGGACATATTGATTAATAAACTATATATAAAAATAATATTTTTTTTCATAAGTCAACTATTTATCTATCAATTCTTTATAGAAATAAATTAAATTATAAATTCATTTAAAAATTATCAAAAACAAATCCACATCTAATAGGCCATTACTTGATTATTTGAAGAGTCTCATTAGTACTCTCGTTTAACCCGTCTATTTCTACGATATAAGAGCCAGTTGAAAATGACGAAAGGTCAAATTGCAATTCATAGTCACCTTTTTTAAATTTTGACTTAGATTTTAATTCCTTTACTTTCAAAGACTTTACTTTGTCATATAAATTTATTCCTATTATATCTTCATCATCTTCGATAGTAAAGCTAATGGTTACCATATTGTTTGCAGGATTTGGTGCCAATTTCAAAGCAAACCCACATCCATTGGGTTTTTTAATTTGTATAGATTTAATATCTGTACTTACGGCATAACCTGCTTTACTAGTCCTGGTCACAGTATAAGTACCGACAGGTAATGGTTGGCCAGATCCAGGTGTCGTGGTATGAATGCTTCCTAAATCCACGTAAACGGTACCATTAGAAGAGTAATCTTTGAAGAAAGTTCCATAAGGTCCTGCCACGGTGATTCTAAATGAAGTACAAGGAGATGGCTGGCATAGGACACCTAAGAATGGAATAGTATTGGCTGAACAACTTGAAGTATATATTGGACCTACAGTAGGCGGCCCACCTCCTATATTAAAGGTAAAACCAGATGTAAGGCAACCATAGTAATCTCCAAATGAAGATTGCAAAAAATTATTCATCAAAGAAATTTGACACGGCGAATAAGCTTTCCAATTTATACTCTGATCCATAAATGTATTAGTGTACTTGTCTGGATCTGTACATTGTTTCTGATCAAATGGGTTAATTAAAGGCGTTAAAGGTTGATAGCATGAAGTAGTTTCACACATTGTCCTTGTATCGGGACATTCATCTCTATCACCATTAAAATTACATGGAAAAATAACTCCATTATTATTCTTATTGTCATCAAATGGATGACCTAGGTTGATAACATGACCTAATTCGTGATTGATTACATCAGCAAACATAAAATGATGCATTTTGATATTAGTCAACTCAGGATGTACCTTTGTTTCGTTAGGATTCCATTGCACAATTTTGTATACAGCCATTCGAGAGTAACCACGAAAGGTAACTCCATCATATCCCTGGGAAGGAATTAATCCTGAAATAAATATATTTATAGTTGTGTTTTCATTTTGAACAATAGGATCGTAAGCTCCAAAATCAGAAACTAAAGCATTATTATTAAACAAGACATCGTCATTCCAAAAGAAAACTCCTTTAGAAGCAAGTTGGATGTTTACAGGCTGTATTGGCGTATTATTACCTATTGGTTGATATAGCTTATGGTTATTTGCAAGTAAATAGTTACAGGTATTCAAAAGATCAGCAGCAAATTGGTTGCCATTATACCCAGGACCGTTAATATTACCCGTAGCTGTATAATTACCAGTCCCATTCGTTCTACTAATAAAATGAAAATTAACATTTACGATTTTAGCTTTTCCTAGGACAGAACAACCTACAGATCTACTTTCAAGTTGATTGAATGTTTGATTGGCATTTTTAAACCCACAATTCATAGGGACGCCAGGCTGTGCATTCAAT
>JAYSTG010000566.1:0-2863 GCA_043719965.1 Saprospiraceae bacterium
TGGCCCGGATGATGACCTCAGAACCACTAGTCCCAATTGCAGGTACGACTTCTAATCCCAATAAGGGTTCACAGGCAGGGTTGCAGCTTTGCGATACTAAAAAAATTGATATGGAGGTAGCAATGAGCGCCACCATAAAAAGTTTGGTCATATTTTTCATTACTGAATGGAATTTGAGAGTAAGTTATATAGTTTTGATTTCATTTCATCCAATTGGATGGTCATGGGTTTTAATTCCTGGGCAAGTGCTCCACCTTCACTTGAGATTTGTTTTACGACTGTTTTTTCTTTGGAATTCCCTTGGGATCTTGCTTTGAGAGGATCTATAATGGAACTATTCATTTTTTCAAATAATAATGGTAGATGGATCTGGTCCAATAAATAAGTATAAGTTTTTTCCAATTGTAAGGCTACTTCCGGATTGGTCCAGTGATGTTGTACCGATGTGAGGTGTTGGTTTCTATTTTCGTTTATAGCATTTCGAGCTTGATTGTATTTATCGACGGTACTATAAAATCTTACACATGCCTGAGGTGTATTTTTTGCGCAAGCTATGGCATCACCTGGGATAGCATGATGCAAGTCTTTAATTCTGGAGCAATAGATATTCAATAAAGCAGTGATCGCTGTATATGCCTTCTGCTGTTCTGAATATTTTTCACCCAACGCTAAGAATAATTTTTCCTCCAATAATGTATTCTTTTTTTCTAATTCTTCTATTCGCAACTTGAGGGATAAATTTTCTTTTTCAGAGGCTTTGAGCTTTAAAGCAAAGTCATCTACGAGGGACTGGTAATGTTCTATAGTGTCCAACATGGTTTTATGCAATAATTCTACTTGCCTTGCACTCAATCGTTGACTTTTTTGAAGCGATTTAATTCGAGTATTGAGATCCTGTACTTTAGCCAGTAATTTTTTATTATTTTCATTACAGAGCTGGATCTCGATGGGTTGGGACATTGGGGGAAGGCTTATTTTACCTTCAAATGGGGATATGACATACTTTTCACTCCCCTTAACTGTAACAGTGACAAAATCTAATCCTTTAGGTGCATGTAATTTGAAACTTCCATCTGGACCAGTGACATCATAGCTTTCGCCACTCACACTCACTACCACTCCAGCTAATGGTTTGGTTTTATCCTGTAATATCTCCACAACTCTGCCTTGTAAGGCGATAGGTGTTTGGGCGGAAGCCTTAATGCAAAGTGCAAAAATCAAAAGCGCGAAAATAGATTTGGGTTTCATTGGAGTAAAAGATATATGTAAATACAAGGCAAATTGTAACGAAAATCGTTCCCAATCTAGGTTAAAATTTGATAATTTAACATTTGATTCTTGAAAAATAAAGATTAGGGTACAACTTTCCGATTCGTTACATTAGTAGCAATCATGTAAATTTATGCAGAAGATTGGACCGGGAAAAAATATGGAGCTCGATCATTACACCAGAAAATTAGCAGCTATCTTATTTACAGATATGGTAGGCTATACGGCAGTCATGCAGAAAGATGAGCTCAAAGCCATCCAAATGCAGAAAAAACATCAATATACTGTCGATACCTGCGTAAAACGGTTCGGTGGTGAAGTAAAAAATGATATGGGCGATGGAAGCATGAGCATCTTGCCTAGTGCTTATGAAGTGATCAAATGTGCGATGGCCATCCAAAAAGAATTGCAACAGGAGCCCAACAAAGTAAATATCAGAGTCGGGATACATATCGCTGATATCCTGGTCGAAGAAACCGGCAAAGTCCATGGCGATGGTATCAACATAGCCTCGCGCATAGAGACCCTCGGAATAGCCGGAGCAATTCTGTTTTCAAAAGAAGTCTACCATAAAATCAAAAATCATCCTGAGTTTAAAGTGGCCCTAGTGGGTTCATTCCCATTTAAAAACGTAGAGGAGCCTATGGAGATTTATGCAATCTCGAATGAGGGATTTGCTGTGCCCACAGAGGAAGATGCTTTAGCTAATGGAAAACTAAAGAAAGATGGCGCTCCACAGATTCCCTCCCCAGTTAAATCAAAGTGGACTCCCTGGCTTTATTTATTATTCATCCCGATCATAGCTGCATTATATTTTACAGTATTTCAAGACTCTACTCCCACAGAAAAAAACAATGTTAGTCCTATGCTGGATCAAGTGCAAAAATGGACTGGTCAAATCATTCATACAGATGTAACACAGAGACCAGCGACAGGTGTGATCATCAATATCAATAATGGAGTGGCTCAAGATACTTCTGATATCACTGGCAGGTATGAATTGATATTGCCCAAATTATTAAAAGGTCAACCGGTTGAAATGACACTTTCCTATCAAGGAAAGATCAATTCGAATCGTAAGATCCGCCTCACCCCCGAAAATTTTGATACGCTTAAATTGGAGCCACCAGAATGAGGTGCAATTTTGATGTGTTTATCGAAAGTTTAACTACACTGAACTCTCCAGTGAATCTAGATAATGTCTACCTTCAAGCGCTTTGGCATGATTATAAAGGCAATTGGAAAAAATCTCATGATTTGATAGAACATCTTTCGGGATCAACGGCTGCACATATACATGCTTACCTTCATAGGAAAGAAGGAGATGAATGGAATGCTGCGTATTGGTACAGAAAAGCAGGCGTACCATTTCCTGAAATTACGCTGGATCAAGAATGGGAATCCCTGGTAAAGCGACTATTATAATCTCCATAAATGCCCTGCTCGTAGAAAAGGCCATCCTTTGTAGAACGGCCTCATAACCATGAAAAGCAATAATATAAGAATTAAGCTTTTTTCTTTTTGTCAGCTTTAGCTCCGGCTGCTTTAGTTGCCGTCTTGGATGCAGATACACTAGCTACTTTGGCTACAGGAG
>JAYSTG010000567.1:0-2862 GCA_043719965.1 Saprospiraceae bacterium
GTTAACTTTTAAAATCATTAAAACTTCGGTCTTAATAATGAACACAGAAAACACGGTCATCCTGATGAAAATTAATTTTGATGCGAACGAAAGCTCGCCAGCCTTCTTGATCAATAAAGATTCTATTAAGGAAGCAACTGTAGACATGACCATTGTTGGTACTGGAATCACGAAATTAGATGACGTCATAGTTGATGAAAGTCCATCACGCGGCGGACATTTTCGATTTACGAATTTAGATTAATTATTTGTCTTTGATTCATCAGCCGGTTTTTTGATATTTATTTCTGATTTCTTGGCACTGGAAACCTCAGTGCAGTACTTTCCGCTAGACGACAGCTTTAAAACGTCAACTCTAAATACGCCATGGTAACCAGAATTTTCAGTGCCTTTATTGCCTTTAGCAAACCCAGCGTAAACAATTCTTCCATCTTCAGTAAACCCCGGATAGGCAGCAGCTTCATTATCACCAGAAATCAAATAATTTTTATCTGTTTTTAAATCATAGATATAAATACCTTTTTTAAACTGATTTTCTGCTGTGCACAAAATAGTATCGGTGTAGAATCGGAAGAGTTCCTAAACTATACTCACAAGAATCGAACCATTGAATCTGAATTAAAACGACTGGGTTGGAGTTTACTCACTAAAAAAAGGCCTTCGATACCTCCAACAATGTCAAAACTAATATCCACAAATGAATTTTTGAGGGATGTGGTGAATACAAAAAAATATGTCGTTTCAAATTACCAGATTACAATTCCAACTGGATCATATTGACTTTGTAGTAATCTCTAATCTTAATAATCATTACTGATCTAACTCTCTCGCCATTCTGGACGATGGACTGCCCTACCTTGTTTATTGTCAGTATGTTCCCTATCTTTAATGACTCGATTACCATTGACCCATACCTGTTCTACTCCTGCTGCATATACTGTCTTAGATCTTTGTAGTGTGTAATTAAATGATCCACTTCGGTTGTAGGATTCTTACATTGTAATCACAGACCTTTATCCTTCTGTCCTTTCAAATTCCATCATCGTTAAATCACTATTGAGATTAAAAATTTTGTCCAATTTAGAGCTTAAAGGCAATAAAGCATTTTGAAGTTTGATAGAAAGATTTGATAATGGTACACCCTCAGAACGATTTTTTTTATTGAATAATTTTCTGATGATTCCTGCCATGATATAACTTACCTGAATTTTTAGGTTTTTAGAACCAACCAAGCTAAAGCCTTTGCTTTTTAACGCTGTTGAAAAACTCTCTATCGGTCGTCCCAGGCACAATTCATCTCCAGTTTCAACTGCATTGACCCTTTCAAACAGAACTATTTTTCCAGAACTTACTCGAGTCATTTCATGGAGAAGGTTAATAAACATTATAGGGTCTGTATTATGCTGCAATACAGTCACAGTAAACAAGATATCAAAAGACCTATCTTGAAATGGTAAGGCAACAGCTGTGGATTTACTCACTTCAATGCTTGAAGGCAAGTTTGTCCTGGCTAATGATACCATTTTATCAGAGATGTCTACTCCAGCTAAGTTCAAAGGGCCCAAATTAGCTACTTCAAGTAAGTTTCCACCCGGGCCACAACCCACTTCTAAAACCTTCTTATTTTTAAAATCTATTGATTTAAGTTGGTCCAAAAAACAAGCTCGTTTATACCTGTAATAGGGTTCGTCATCCCCTGCAACAAATATCCCGTTGTCTCTGGTATTAATTCTATTTGCAACTTCGGTCCAATAAGTTTCAGGATTATAACTATTCATTAAAGCAAAAATAACCTTTATCAGCAGGACTTTAGTATTGCAACCAATTTATACAAATCTTCTACTGTATTATACACATTAGGTGATACCCGAATGGTATCACCTCGGTAAGAAACAAAAATCTTATTAGCCAATAATTTTTTCTTCAAGGCCTCTGTGATGCCATGAGCTGGTTTGATCCCAAACAAATGATTGGCTCTATAATCAGGCTCTTCAATCCAAATCTCATTTTCTTTTAAAACAGGTAAGATGGAATCAACTAAACCTTTGCAATAGGCTTGCACCGAGGTAGCACCCCAGGATAATAACTGTTCAATAGCAGCAGTCTGCATAGGGACATTGATGAATTGAGATTGTTCCCCCATACTATATCGTGCCGCATGTGGTTTATATTCTGACTCATAGTCCAATAATTTTTCGAAGACTTCGCTGCCTTTTTTATTCACCCAGTTTTCTTCAATAGGCTCACCACGATCGAAAGCCGGTCCATAGTATGCTACTCCCATTGCATAAGGACCCATCAAAAATTTATACCCGGCAGCAATGATCGCATCTGCTTGATATATAGATTGGTCAAATGGATAAGCTCCTAAAGATTGCGTAGCATCTATAATAAGTAAGGCACCGACTTCTGAAGCTTTTTTTCGTATAGCTGCAATATCAAATAAAGTCCCGTCGGTCCAATGCACCTGCTCCATCGTCACGACTTTTGTTTTGGAAGTTATAGCGTTCAATAATCTTTCATTCCATTCTTTACCCCGGAACTTACTTCCTACAGGAGGAGAAATAACATCTACTACCAATTCATTTTTTGAAGCAAGGTTTTGCCAAACAGAGTAATTAGATGGAAACTGTCTGTCCAATAATAGAATATGATCTCCACTGTTGAATCGAATATTTTTGGCAACATTGGCTATTCCATACGATACAGAAGGTATGATGGCTATCCTATTGGGTTCATCTGTATTAATAAGTTGAGCAACCAAGCTTTTTAAGCGATCTAAAGGCTCGAAGAAAGCATCAGGTGGAAAATTCCACGGCCTGGATTTACGAATGAGCGCTTGGATACCAGCTTGTTCCACTA
>JAYSTG010000568.1:0-2861 GCA_043719965.1 Saprospiraceae bacterium
CTTACGTTGGTTGGATCTGCAGTCCTTGCATAAGTTCCAAAAGACTTTTAAAGAAGGCGATTCCGCTCAACAGTTGGCACTCATAGATCAGATCGCCTACCCGGCTAAGGCCAAACCTGAAATGTCGCAGGGAGTCAGTTTTTTTAATTTGATGCGCAATCTTACGGCTACAGGGTTTTACACCTCAGCTATGGGGGTAAAAGATCTGCAATACAAAGGTAATGTGCCCAATCAATGGGCTGGAGTGCCGGAGGATGTGTTGAAGGCACATGGCCTGGCTTATACCGAGAAAGAATTGAAGGAATGTATCTAGTTCTGATTCAGTTGTTAAATGGAATCTTGTTGATTTTTTCGATTTCTACATATGGGCGAATGATTATGATCAAAACATTCAATCGGCACCTGGAAAGCTTTGATTAAGGCTAGCCTAACATTTGGAAAATTTTCAAATACGTTAAACCAAACTGACCAAAATCCCGAATCCGTTGCCTGGCCAATTATAGCATCCAATGTAACTGCCTGAGGTTGTGCACTGTATTCGTTTAATCTTTCAGTCGCTTGGCTTATCGCTCGTAACCTACCTTCAAATCTAATTTCTTGACCTCTACCTTTAGTTTTTATTCTGTCTAATCCATAAAGGCGAATAGTCCTATCAGCCTTTTCTCTTTGTTCATCAGTAAGCTCGGTTCCATTAACCCTAACAGTTCCTGTTCGATATTCGAACGGAATTAAAGTGTTATTTCGATGCGGCCAATAATACTCACCCAACTTGACATCCTGATTATCTTTGATGCGATTGCAATAAAAACATATTAATAATAAATTTTCCCAGTGATTTCTTAGATTAATATATTTATTGGGATTGACTTTACATTTTTGAGGTTTAATATGCTCAACTGCGGGAACATTTAGTATGGGCATTTCACAAAAGTGACAATATCTTAGAGTTTGATGTTCTAAATAAGGTTTTGCGTCACCATATTTATTAAATATCTTCAGAGGTATTCCTGTATTACCGATCGGAACCTGTTTACTAATTGGCCTCATGCAAACTAATTTCTTTACTTACTTTCAAATAAGCTTTGTATACTGGATCATTTGTATCGACCTCTAAAATTCCATCTATAAGCTTTTTTAATTTCATATAATCATCTTGGCCAATCTTTCCTGCTTGGCTACCTAATTCTTTGAGTGTTTTCAGAGCTAAATCATGTCTTCTTTCATATTCATCACCCAGCACATCAACATGCATAATTTCCGTTATTACATTATTAATTGTATGCTCATAAGGCTCTAAATCTGTTACACTATCCAATGAGAATAGCTCGGAATTATCTAAACTTTGAACCACAAAAGGCGAATGAGTAGTTAATATAAATTGTAACCCTGGGAAAGTTTGACGCAGCGCATTTACAACTGTCTTTTGCCAGGTCGGGTGAAGATGTTGATCTATCTCATCAATTAAAACTACCCCAGCACCTTTATTTAAAATATCGGTATTCGTAGGATTTGCTATTACCAATCTTCTGGCTATATCATGAACTAAAAGAACTAAATATTTTTCCCCTTTAGATAATTGAGACATCTTAATGTACTCACCATCTTTGGATATAAAGAATTCACCTTCACTTTTAATTTTAAAAAATTGTTTTGGAGGTACCCTTTTATCAGGGTTGGATCTAGATATAAATAATGAATCAAAATTCTCGCTTTTAAGAAGTTTCAAAAATTTATTGAGAGCCATTCGTGATGTTTCAAGTTCTTTATGGCGATAAGAACCGTCCGATCTTAATCTGGTTTCGTTTTCTTTATCCTCTTCTATCCTCCACCATATTGCAAATTCATTGAACGAATATATGAGTTTATTGCACGCATTAATATATGCGTCAATTTGAGGAATGTGTATTGATAATTTTTTTAAGTATTCTGGTTGTAAGGCAATAGAAGTAGTAAAGTCTTTATCATCATTAAAATAAATAATAACCGGAATATTGCTCTTATCATCAACCGATTTTTTATAGTTATTCAGGTAATTTTCCAATTCCGAGCCGTCGAAGGCTGAGTGATCCTCAATTGCTGATTTCGATAATTTATGTTCAATATTGTTCCCATTAAAACTAAAAGTTATAGCTATTTCTGCTTTCGTAGAAAAAAAATTGATATCGTCTTCATTAAATCCATACTCAATTTTAAAGGCCGAGTTATTTGACCGTATTCGCCCTATAAAATGGTTTAGTTGCAGGGCAATAGCGTCAAGAATAGTCGTTTTTCCTGTTCCGTTTGATCCAATGATTACAGTCAATTTCTCATTTAATTCTAATTTGTAGTCCGTGAATCCCCTGAAGTTCTTTAATTCCAACTTAGTAATTACCATGCACCTGATTTTTAACCAAATATAATCATTTTTGAAGATCTCTATTTGTATTAGAGCGATATCTAATTGACTATCTTGTACTTAGGTGCCATTTTAACACAAGCGATAGGCTACCATAACATAGAACTATAAAATAGTTGAAATCCAAACTATCTTAGGCTTATGAAAAATATATTTATAGGTTTGATTCTCCTTTCGACTGTAGGCTTATATGCACAGCCAAATATGGATAATGCAGTCATAAATACCATCAAAATAAATGATCATATCCATATGCTGCAATGGGCCGGTGCTGGCAATATGATGCTGCTATCTGGCCGCGATGGCAACATTCTTATCGATGATCAATTTGCCCCTTTGTCCGAAAAAATAAATAAATCAATCCAGGAGATCAATCCGGGACAGGTTAAATTTTTATTTAATACGCACTATCATGGTGATCACAGTGGTGGTAATGAAAATTTTGCTAAAATGGGGGCCACGATTA
>JAYSTG010000569.1:0-2858 GCA_043719965.1 Saprospiraceae bacterium
ATCATAAAAAACCTGTATCTTTATTGGTTATATTCTGTTGAGGAAAGAACTGGGTCCCATATAAAGAATTTTTATAATTTGTAGTCATCTGGTTGACATATATTTCGGTTGAAAGACCGATGAATGGCCTTGCTTTCCTTGGACTTATACAAAAATAAAATAAAGCGATTTATGAGTTTGAATGCTACTATCACTGGACCTATTTTCCACAAATCTATTTTTCAAGGCCGCTTGGAGTTTGGAGTGGGAAAGAACATTGAGAAAGCATTACAATTGTATCTGATCAGGGCTGAACAATATTATCGCAATGAGATTATGTTCAAGCCTGAACAAATCTTTATTATCGATTTAGGCATTATTGATATTCCGAGAATAGTTACCCAAGCTTCAGATAAATATTTTTCCAATACTTTGAACCTCTTGGAATACATAGCACAGTTTGCCTCTGCTGGATCACTAGGTGCTTGGCTCATCGATTCTGGCAAAGTACTCAAACACAAAATGGTAGAGCCACAAAGCGATAAAATAGCTGTACAAGAATATATCAGAGGAAAAAAATTGATAGGAACAAAAGGTAAAGAAAAGGAAGCTATTCTAGCCCTCAACCTTGCCATAGAAAGGTATGAACGGCATAGTCAAGCCTATGAACGTAGAGGTTATATCAATTTTACGCTAAAAAATTATAAAGATGCCATGGATGATTTTAATAAAAGCATCCAATTTGACGAGCATAATGCACTGGCTTACTTTGGTCGAGCTCAAGTCTACTTACACGATAAAAATATCAAAAAAACCTTGGAAGACCTAGGACTTACTATTCAAAAGTCATTAGCCTTACAAATGGTGCATTGGCAAGCGAGATTCCAAAAAGGAGAAATACATTATTCCCTTCAAGAAAATAAAGAAGCAGCTTTTGAATTAAAATTATTTTCAGAACGAATCTTTGATCCTATGGATATCAACTATCCTAAAAAACGAGATGCAGCCTATATGTATGGCAAAATCCTCATGGAACAAGAGCAGTTTGAAGATGCCGTCAGTCGATTTAATGTGGCATTGTCGGCTCCAGAAGAAGACCATAAATCGACTAAAATATCGAAGGCGGAGATTTTATTGCAACGTGGCCTTGCAAAAAAACTTGCCGGTAAGAATGGGTTCATGGCTGATGTAAAAGAAGCCGCCACCCTTGGGAATAAAGAGGCACTTAAAATGCTTCAATCGAAATAATATTTCTGTATAATTCCGGATATTTTGTGGCTTACGCTTATCCACTTTCTTTAGTTCGACCTGCGATCAAGGTTGTTGTCGTTTTTTATTTATCTATCCATGTTCAAATGGTATTTTCTCAAGCTCACCCCAAAGCAATTTCATATTACCAGAAAGCTCAAAAAGAACTCGCTAAGAAAAATATAGAAAAAGCTACCAGCCTATTGGATAAATCCTTAGCTTTTGACCCAAATTATATTGAAGCACACCTTTCTCTTTACCGTATATATCTGGATCAAGAAAGGTATGATAACGCACTCAAACATGTGGGAACAGCATCTGCACTTGTAAGCAAAGACCAACCCAACCTTTTGTTCAATGCTGGTAAACTGGCAATACAAATAGGTGATTATAATTCGACTAAGAAGTATTTAACGCAATACCTCGCTTTAAAGTCTAAAGATACTGTGACGCGTAAAAAAGCCACCCATTATATCCAGACAGCAGAATATGCAACGATGAATTTGTCCTCACCGGTTCCATATGAACCAAAATCCTTGGGCCCCTCCATTAACACAGAAATTCCAGAATACTTACCTTCAATAAACGGAATGAATACGACCCTGGTCTTTACCCGCAGAGCTAAAGGTCAGGAAGATTTATGGATTTCCAATCGTGCTGATAAAAATACTGCATGGGGACCAAGTAAAGCTTGGCCACAAAATACATCCTCTAATGAAGGGGCCCATATGATATCTGCTGATGGTAAGACCATGATGTTCACTCGATGTGGTGGATCAGATGGTTATGGAAGTTGCGATTTATATAGTTCAGAGTGGAGAACTTCCACTTGGTCCAAGCCCATCAATATAGGGCCGAATATCAATACTAATGCCTGGGAGAGTCAACCCGCTCTGAGTGCCAATGGTAAATTACTTTATTTTGTTTCAGATCGTGCCGGAGGATTCGGAGGTTACGATATATGGATGAGTAGGAAGACTACAAAAGGATGGGGTAAGCCCGAAAATGCAGGTGCAAACATAAATACATCATGGGATGAATTATCTCCTTTCATTCATCCGGATGATCGACATCTTTATTTTAGATCCAATGGTTGGCAGGGATATGGTTCTATAGACCTTTTCGTTTCCACTAAAGAAACGGGAGAATATTGGTCCACTCCTATAAATTTGGGATATCCACTGAATGATCATCAAGATCAAGGCGCCATGGTAGTGGCGCTAGATGGTAAAACAGCAATCCTAACCCACCAAAAAATAAATCTTCAAAATCAATTGTTGTCAAGCGACCTGGTCGAAATTCAGCTTCCACCGTTCGCCTCATCTTCTGATTGTATTTTTTTAAATGGTAAAGTTAAAAACGCTATGACTTCAGAGCCCATTGCCAAAGCCTCCATTACCATCCTGGACGCTGAGCTTGGAAGGATTAGGGATACCCTCTATTCAGATCGAGATGGCGAATTCCTCATCATAGTACCTCGTAATCGAGTCTATCAAATCATAGGCCAGGCAGATAGCTTTGATTTTTTTTCTGATCGATTGACGATTGCCGAACATATCTCAGGCCGATACCAATATGATATGTTACTGAACAAAGTCATTACAAATAATGCTTTTGTTTTGGATAAACCC
>JAYSTG010000570.1:0-7635 GCA_043719965.1 Saprospiraceae bacterium
TAGCACTACTACGAGGCACGGATGCGGCTGACACGTATATGTATTTGATCAAATTCGCTAGAGATAATCATGCGGAAGAATCAGTCATGGGCCGATCGATGACCGAGACAGATATCATGACTTTCTTACAATGGCCTCATACCAATATCTGTAGTGATGGATTTGGAGGTGGTCGTCATCCTCGAGGTGTCGGTAGTTTTCCCAGAGTACTCAATCATTATGTAAAAGAGTTAAAAGCATTTTCTATGGAAGAAGCCATTCACAAAATGACAGCTCTCAGCGCTCAACATATGGGATTCGAACTAAGGGGCAAAATCAGTCATGGTTACTATGCAGACCTGGTCATTATAGATCCTGAAAATGTAAAAGATAATTCAAATCTTCAAGATCCGGTTGCACTGAGTCAGGGCATCGATAGGGTCTATGTCAATGGAGAGTGTGTATGGAAAGATGCCCAATATAATCGTACTCGCCCCGGCAATATCATCAAGAATACCAGGTATAAATAATCATTTTGATAAGCTGCTATCCAACTACTCTTGGTCTGGGTATACGAGAAATTGCACTAAATTTGATTTTTTATGAACCTTCGCCTCGCAACACCTAATGATTACGACGCTATCTGGGCTATTATTGAGTCAATCATTGTTACAGGCGATTCCTATGTTTTTTACCCCGATTCTCCTAAAGATAAAATGCTCGCTTATTGGTGCGATCCGGAGGCATATACCTATGTAGTGGAAGAAGATAATCTTATTCTAGGGACTTATGTGATCCGAAACAACAGGCCTGATTTCGGGGCTCATGTAGCTAATGGGTCATATATGGTAGCACCGAGTGCCCAAGGTAGAGGAATAGGGAAATTACTGGGGCAACACTCGATCATTGAAGCAAAACGGCTGGGCTATCTAGCTATGCAATATAATTATGTGCTAAAGAGTAATGTAGTTGCAGTCAGATTATGGCAGTCTTTGGGTTTTGAGATTGTAGGTGAAGTACCAGATGCTTTTCTCCATCCCACGCTGGGGTATGTCAATGTATTTGTGATGTGGAGGAGACTATGAAGATGAAATTTAGTATGAAATAAAGCGATGGATATTCAATGCATCAAACAAACTCTACCCTAGTCAATTCCTTTCCCAATAATTTTATCCCATTTAAAATTCTGCCGCGTTGCGCTGAAGACGGTGTTTTTATCCCACGGATGTATTGGGATAATAAGCTTTGATTCATACCTATATTTTCACTCAATGCTTTTGCATTGATAATTTTATATTGTTCGAAAAAACTAGCCAGATCATATTGAAATTCAATATCATTTAGAGTATAAACCAAGCCCTTATCTGAGAAGGTTAGATTAAGTGCGTCAAGGAAATTCAATTTTATTTTTTCCAGAGTCTTACCTTCTGAAAATACAGCATTATGTTTTATTAGAGCATAGGCGCTATAACCTTTGCGTTCCTTGATGATATTAGTTGTTACTTTAAGCTTTTTCATCTTTTAGTTGTTTTAATTTCAGCTTGCATCAATATTTTAGATACCAATCCTTTGCCTACTTCGGCTCCTGGGTGATAGGGTACGGTAATTTGATTGATTTTGGTAGGGTGTTTTAAGATGACATGACTCCCGCTTTGTCTGACTTCATACCATCTATCTCTTTTAAGTAACCGAAACAGCTCGCCATATTTTACAATACAAAGGTAATAAATAATTTACTATTTTGATTTGACCAATTTTATATTATTTAGGCAACACTTACTAATTCTTAGTCTTTTGAAAAATCGATTATGCATCTAAACACGCTTCAATGAAGCTTGTATAAATTAGAATAATCACAAGGGTTATAATAGACTTAAAATAAAACTATAACATAAAGGTTTAACTGTTTTAGTTGATTCAGGCTTTCCTCCCTATATTCGTCACCCATTAATATCTAAACACATGTCCAAAAAAATCCTCATCATCACCGGAGACGCCGGTGAAAGTTTCGAAGTACTCTATGCCCAGCAACGATTGCAGGAAGCCGGATATATTCCTATCATAGCTGCACCTACCGTCAAACGAATGCATCTAGTGATCCATGATTTCGAACCAGGATGGGATACGTATAAAGAAAGTAAGGGCTATCAAGTGCTATCAGATATCAGTTTTGATCATGTGTCTTCAAAAGATTATGATGCGGTCTTATGCATAGGTGGCAGGGCTCCGGAATATTTGCGAAATGATTCAAGAGTAATTCAGTTGGTTAAGGATTTTGCTTTATCCGGTAAGTATATTTTTGCAATCTGCCACGGTATACAGATCCTCGTGACCGCAGACTTAGTGAAAAACAAAAACATCACCTGTTATGAACATGTCAAATTTGAAGTCACTTCCTGTGGTGGTGTATACATCGGTGATCAACAAGCAGTAAGAGATGGTAATATCGTGACCGGGCAGACCTGGCAATCCCATCCTGAGTTTTATAGATTAGTAATGGAATGCTTGGGCTAAACAGAGATCATAATTTTATAATTTTTTATTATCCTTAATTGCATATCTACAAACAATACGACCAAGCCGCGCTAAATCACCAGTATAACAATCGTGAATTGGTCCCTGATTTCCAGGTATACTTCGACTTATACGACACGTTGAACAAGGAAGCAGCAGTAAATTATAAATGTATTGCGGATATACCTTACGGAGAAGGCCCAAGACAAAAATTAGATTTTTTTCCAGCTAAAGATCCTGGAAGACCCACTATGATCTTTATACATGGTGGATATTGGCAGATGATGGATCGACCTGATTTCAGATTTATTGCTCGAGCATTTGTTCCACATCGTATCAATCTGATCATGATAGGCTACCCCATTGCGCCGATAGTCAATATGGATACCATCATTGAATCTATACGACAAGCATTGACCTGGATTCATCATCACATGACTGACTTCGGTGTGGATATCGAACAACTATATCTATGCGGTCATAGCGCCGGAGGCCATCTAGCAAGTATGATGGTTACTACTAAATATGCTCCGGAAAATATAAAATTAAAAGGAATTTGTGCTCTAAGTGGTTTATACGATCTAAGACCTATCCAATTGTCCCATGTCAATGGCCCCCTCCATATGGATGTAGATATGGCCATTCGATGTAGCCCTATTCAATATGATCCTTTACCCTGTCCTATTATCTTGGCCGTAGGTAGTGATGAGTCTGATGAATATCATGCTCAATGCCATGACCTGGCAACTCGATGGTCTGGTCTTTCGAGTGTTATTAGTATGAACCTTACAGGGGTCAATCATTTTAGTATATTGTTGGAATTATTAGATGAAAAAACAACTTTATTTAAAGATATTAAAGCAATGATTGTTTCAAATACATTGTCCACTTAAGTAGTGATAGTCGAATAATAACATGAAAAAAAAACGTATCGTCATCAAACTAGGTAGTACCACACTTACCGAAGGTACTGATCGAATCTCCAGAGGCAAACTCGAAGATATTGCCCGTCAGATCAATGAACTAAAAGAGGAAAACGAAATCATAATCGTCACTTCAGGCGCTATAGCCGCAGCTAAACATTATATCGAATTGCACCGCGGTAAACCCGTGGCGGTAAAACAAGCTCTGGCTGCGATCGGTCAACCCGTATTGATGCGTTTTTACCAGGAAGTTTTCAACGATTATAGTATTAAGATCGGTCAATGTCTATTGACTTATCGGGATTTTGAAAATGAAGGGTCCAGATCTAATACTTTGGATACCATTAATACTTTGATTGAAAATGGATATATTCCGATCATCAATGAAAACGATACGATAGCTACGGATGAAATCAAGTTTGGCGATAATGATAAATTAGGAGCGCTTACAGCCGTCTTATTAAATGCAGATTTATTGATCCTTGCATCCGATATCGACGGAGTCTACGATGCGGATCCTAAAACTCATCCCGAAGCCAGGCTGATACTCCAAGTGACCAATATAGATTCCATCGAACACTTACAACATGGGAGTGTATCTTCATTAGGCACCGGTGGTATTAAATCTAAAATCGAGGCTGCCCGTATCTGCCAATCCAATGGCATAATGATGTGGATCGTAAATGGAAGTAAAAAAAATTTTGCAGTGAAATCGTTGAACGGGGACATTGCGTTTACTGCATTTGTAATGCAGCCTTAGTCGATCAGCTTTAGTTGGAATTATTTTAATGAGATACAAGCGAAGTATCACATTTTACCTATTTTCACCTTGTACTTGCATTAAATCTAAACCTTGTGAAAAGAAGCTCATTCTTAATTTTATTCACCATATTAATTTTGGAACTATATGCTCAACCCAAGCCCGATCAAATTAAAAATCTAAAATTCCGACCTATCGGACCTGCCAATATGGGCGGTCGAGTCACAGATATTGTCGGTTTACAGGGTGACCCTTCTACCTTTTATTTCGGAGCCGCAGATGGAGGGTTGTTTAAAACGACAAATGGTGGAGTCACTTTTGAATCATTGTTTAATGACCAACGCACGCTATCTGTAGGAGCCATTGGTCTCAGTGAAAATGACCCTGAAGTGATATATATAGGTACCGGAGAAGGCGATCCTCGGAATAGTACCTCTTATGGAAACGGAGTATATCGATCCCTCGATGGTGGTAAATCCTGGAAACATCTTGGATTGAGTAAAACAGAACGCATCAAACGAATCATTGTGCATCCTTCCAATGCTGATGTGGCTTGTGTATGTGCCTTGGGTAAGGAATGGGGGCCCAATACTGAACGTGGCGTATTTCAAACCAAAGATGGCGGCAAAACATGGAATCGTATCCTTTATCTTGATGAAAATACTGGGTGTAGCGACCTCACTTTTGAATGGAAAAATCCCAGAATAATGTATGCCGGAATGTGGACTTTCAGAAGGCAGCCCTGGCGCTTTGATGATGGCGGAAAAGCTACAGCAGTATATCGAACTAAAGATGGTGGCGAAACCTGGGAGAAAATCATGAAAGGCCTGCCCAATGGCCCAATGGCTAGAATAGGTCTATCTATAGCTCAAAATGAACCCAATATCGTATATCTGATCACAGAATTTCCTGAGCAAGCTGGTTCACTTTTTAGATCTGAAGATCGGGGAGATAATTGGAAAGTGGTCAATAAAGATCCCAACATCAATTTCAGGCCGTTTTACTATAGTGATATTCGCGTAGATCCTAATAATCCCAATACGGTATATTCCTTATCAGGGCCCTTATTAAAATCAGAAGATGGTGGTAAAAATTTTACAGCCATAGCTAGAGGAGTCCATGGCGATCATCAAGCCCTTTGGATAGACCCTAAAAATTCAAAACGATTATTGAGCGGTAGTGATGGAGGGTATCAACTTTCCTTTGATGCAGGTAAGACCTGGGATATCATTAATAATGTAGAGCTATCTCAGTTTTATCAAATGAATATCGATGATCTGGATCCCTATAATATCTATGGTGGATTACAAGACAATGGTACATGGATGGGGCCTAGTAATTCATTGTTGTCAGCAGGGATCATGAAGCGGCATTGGAAAGGTCTTGCAGGAGGTGATGGATATTACGCAGTACCCATACCAGGTAGCGAACATGAAATATATGCTAATCTTCAAGGTGGAGTCATATTCCATGTCAATACGAAGACAGGCGATGTACGCACCATTCACCCCTATCCAAAGATTACCGGATCGGCAGGGGATGCGATCAAGGATCACAAATATAGATTCAATTGGGATTCACCGATTCATATCTCCCCACATGACCCCAACACCGTTTATTTTGGCGGCAATGTATTGTTTGTATCTAATGATCGAGGCTATAATTGGAAGGAACTCAGCGCCGATCTCACCACAAATGATAAAAGCAAACAAGCTTCATCTGGTGGTGAGGTATATCAGGACAATACTGCTGCAGAGTTTCATTGCACCATCCTTACCATTGCAGAATCACCAAAAGAAAAAGGAGTGATCTGGTGCGGTACAGATGATGGCAATGTGCAGCTCACTCGAGATGGAGGCAAAACTTGGAGTAAAATGAATACTGCGATGACTGGCTTGCCTTCTTTTTCATGGATAGGAAAAATACATGCATCCGAGCATCAAGGAGGTACCGCACTGGTCATAGCAGATAATCATAGAAGCGATGATTTTCGGCCCTATGTTTTTCTGACCACAGACTATGGCAAAACCTGGACTAAGATCACCAATGGGCTTCAACCAGATGATTATGTCAAAGTCGCTCGCCAAGATCCTCATAATCCTAACCTAATCTATGTCGGAATGGAGTGTGGACTTTATGCAAGCTGGGACATGGGCAAAAATTTTGTAAAGATCAATAACAATTTACCACCCGTCTCCGTGACCGACTTACGAATCCATCCTCGTGAGCATGATTTGATCGTAGCTACCCATGGACGCGGTATCTGGATCGCAGATGATATTCGTGCGTTGCAAGATTGGACAGAAGGATCATCGAAAGATGTGCATGTGTTCCCTGTACGTACCAGTACCCAATGGCAGATGTATGATCAGATGGAAAACCTGGGGTCACGAGTATATGCTGCGGATAACCCCACCTTTGGTGCTTATATCAATTATTTTATCAATGCTGATGCTAAAACTCCGGTGACAGTAGATATTACGAATAGTAAAAAGGATAAGGTTAAAACTTTAACAGACTCGACCGCTAAAGCAGGTATCAATAGACTAGTGTGGGATCTGCGCCATGCAGGACCTACTCCTCTGGAACGCAATCTAGCTGCTGGATTTTTTGGAGGTGGAAATTTTGGCCCATTAGCTATGCCAGGTTTTTATACGGCTACACTCAAAGCCAATGGAAAGTCAATATCAGTCCCTATAGAAATCAGAGGGGATCCTAGATCAAAAATTACTTCGAAAGAAGACTATATGGCAAAAGAGGAAGCTACGCTTGCAGCCAAAGAACAATTGTCATCCATCAATAATATGATCAATGAAACAGAAGCCTTGGTAGATCAATTGACTGCGCTCAAAAAAAGACGCAAAGAAGATGGCGCTACCTCAGACGATGAAACGGCCAAAAAAGTAGATGGTGCATTGAAAGAATTGAATAGTGTGTTGGATGCATTGCGTAGGCCTCCTCCTCACATGAATTATAGACAAAGACCAGAACTTAGAGAAGAAATTACTTCCTTATTGTTCTCCATGGATGGACCCAATGCAAAACCTACTTCCGCTCAAACCAAACGCATCGATCAAGTCCGAGAAGAGAAAAAAGTAGTTGCAGATAAACTCGCTGAAGTCATTGAAAAACAAATCAAGCCATTAAATACAGAGTTGAATGCTTTGCCTCAGATCGTGCCGAGAAAAGTAAAGCCTTGAGACTTTGCTCAGCATGATCAGAGGCCACGCTTGGTTGTTCCACCGGTTTTAAAATTAATCCGGTTCTTCGCCATTTTTTTCTGGGTAAAAATTATTTATAAGGTTTTCCGATTAAAAAAGACCTAATCTTCTACTTTTAGTAATACGAATCTGAGTTTAGTGCTCCTGCAAGCAGTGCAATAAGAATAGATTTTAATATTGCGTTTAATGCGCCGCAGGAGTCAGAGGGAAAGCACTAAATTTATTTCCTCGTTTTTCT
>JAYSTG010000058.1:0-5701 GCA_043719965.1 Saprospiraceae bacterium
ATAGATATACTGAAACTAGGGTTTAAAGATGAAGAAAAACAACACCAACTAACGCATAGCGAGCGATCCTATGTGGATGTTGCACTCGGAAGGAAAGGAAGGGAAGCTCGTAGTGGCCATTATTTTCAGTTTGTAATGAAAGTCAATGCGAATGTCAAAAATCAACTCGTGCTAACTTATATAGGGGATGATAAAAACCGAACCTGGGATCTGCTTTTAAATGACTCTTTACTTCAAACGATCATGTGGCCCGGGGGCATCACAGGCAGATTTTATGATGTACATTATGACATACCGTTACAATTAATCCAAGGGAAGACTGAGGTACATATTAAAATAGCAGCTACTCATAATAAAACTGCGGGACGCGTTTTCACTGCAAGGGTGATCGTTCAATAGGGTTTTAAAACTTAATCTTCGCAACCAAGTTTTTTTCAGCTTGACAATCTGCTTAGGTGCTATTGATTGGTACTTTTATAAAAAAAGTCCCAGGCAAGGTATACCTGAGACTTATACTAAAAATATATAAACAATAATTTGGGTACAGTTTAAGTCTTTGCCTTTTGCGCAGCTTTTTGCATTGGGTTGATACCAGGAGCTGGAGTTACTTGTTTTTGTTTGAACACTTTAAATCTACTTGGAGCCGGCATTGGCTTCGCTTCATCTCCATAGGAATTATTGGTTTCGTCGATATCCGCTATTTCTTTATATGGATCCAGTTTGACCGTTGCTACCTCTTTGTCTTTAATAAAAGTCTTGGTTATTTTATTTTCGCTTTTACGCCAGATTTGGGCAGGTATGCGTTCGATTTCAGAGGTGCCATCTTTATATTTCCATTCCAAAATGATTGGCATGACTAGACCACCTTTATTGCTAAATCTAATTTCGTAAGCATGTTTGTTTTCGTACTTTATCTTGAGATCATCGGACAAAGTCTCCTGATTAGCTAATAAGGTTACTTTGTACATAGTTGAATCATACTGCTCAACTTCACGAGCATATTTCCAATAAAAATCTCTCAAGGTGGTGTCCTGGTCGGTAAAAAATTTGATCTTTGGATCTTGTCGATTTCGGATTTTGGATAAGTCTTCATATTCATTTACAATGGGCTTGGCTAATTTCCTCATTTCAAAGGTATCTCTAGGTCGATTGGGTACTCCATTGACATCTGCTTTGGAATATATCACCGTATCTATTGCAATGTCCGCTGCATCTATACTATAAAACCATCCTCTCCAAAACCAATCCAGATCTTCACCGGTAGCATCCTCTATAGTTCTGAAAAAATCTGCAGGAGTAGGATGCTTAAATGCCCATCTTCTCGAATATTCTTTGAATGCTTGGTCAAACAATTCCCTGCCTATGATAGTCTCTCGCAGCATATTGAGGCCCGTAGCTACTTTATCATATGCATTAGGCCCGAAGCCTATAATGTTCTCTGAATTAGTCATGATAGGCTCCAATTGGTCCTTAGGCCATTTCATATATTCCACTATTCCAAGCGGAGTCCCACCATCAGAAGGAAATTTATTATCCCATAATTCCTGAGTAAGATATTGCATATAAGAATTGAGACCTTCATCCATCCAAGTCCACTGCCGCTCATCACTATTAATGATCATGGGGAAGAAATTATGTCCGACTTCATGGATGATCACGAGGATGGCTGCGTTTTTATTTCCTTCATTGTAGCTACCATCTTTTTCTGCGCGACCAGGATTAAAACAGATCATAGGATATTCCATTCCATTGGCTGCCTCTACGCTTTGTGCCACAGGATATGGATAAGGGATAGAAAAGTCAGAATACGTTTTAATAGTATGTGCTACGGCTTTGGTCGAGTATTTATTATAGATCGGGTAAGCTTCTTTTCCATAGAAACTCATGCACATCACTTTTTTACCACTGATATCGATCGGCAATGCATCCCAACAAAATTTTCTAGAACTCGTCCATGCAAAGTCCCGCACGTTATCAGCCTTATAGATCCAAGTCTTTTTTGCTTTACTTTTTGATTTCTCTGCAGCTAAGGCTTCATCTAAAGTCACCAGCATCACAGGAGACTTTGCATTTTGCGCTTCATTCCAACGTTTGAGTTGGTTAGGGTTCAGATTAGTCAGATAATTTTGACAAACCCCAGTAGACCCGACAACATGATCTGCAGGTACAGTCATCTGCACTTTAAAATTACCAAAGGATAAAGTAAATTCGCCGGTGCCAGTAAATTGATGATTTTGCCAACCGATTTCGTCTCCATATTTGCAAAGTCGTGGGTACCATTGAGCAATCGTGAAAATATGATTACCATCTTCTTTAAAATATTCATAGCCTCCTCGAGCCCCATTGAATTCAAATCGGTCGACTATCTTATAGCTCCAATCGATTTTAAACACAAAAGATTGATTGGGTTTTATCGGGGTGGCTAAGTCTATCTTCATCATTGTTTTATTCACGGTATACTTAAGTGGTTTTCCTAAGGCATCAACCACTTTACTAAGCACAAAACCGTAACCATTATCTTTTTTTCGTGCTTCCACTGCATCTAACTGCTTATCTGTAACTTCGGAGGGCATGTTATTGGTGTTCTGATAATTAGCGTTATTTACGGACGAATGTTGATTTTCATCCAACTGAAGCCAGAGATAATTCAAAGCATCGGGTGAATTATTAAAATAAGTAATCGTTTCAGATCCTGTCAACTTTTGTTGATCTTCGTCCAATTCGCATTTGATATCATAATCCACACGTTGCTGCCAATATTTTGGGCCAGGAGCACCACTGGCTGTACGATATTCGTTGGGTGTCGGAAGTATTCCTCCTAACTGCTCGAATTTATTTCCATGATTAGAAGTTGATTGGGCTATAGCAACAATCATACAACCTAACAAAAATAAAATGCTCACACTTTTCTTGATGAATTGATTTTTCATATAGTTAAATAAATATAAAGAGTCAAATTTCACTAAAAAACACAAATTAAATAAATTTTAATTGTTTGAAGGGTAGGTATCGGATTACATCCATATAAAATAAGGCTAAATTCTGATTTTAAAACCAAAGCAAATTAACAACAATTGGGCTAATAATTCTTAACGCCAAATGGGGGATTTCCAGGATTATAGGATAAGAACGAACACTAGAAGTTGCTTTTTATTTCGGCTTCCATGTCAGAATTTCTACTGGTGTAGGGTCAGAATCGCTCAACCCCTCAGTATCTATTTGATCTACTTTTTGCATATATAGGTTTAAAAAACTTTTTGATTGCCATAGATCAGGATCTAAGGTAGGCTCCCATCTACCAAGGTCATGCTGAATTAGGTCTATAATTTTCCATTTTTTAAAAGATTTGGCGGTCGTATGAGCAAGTGTGACTTTGTTTCCTCTTTGTTCATCTCTAAATATTAAAGCCACTTTGTTCGTCTTATTTTCGGTCCAACTTAAAATCTGGGGTCTAGATATCGGTATACTTTTAGTCCCCATTCCATCCAAGGTAAAGTTTGTTGTCCTGGATTCCAGCGATCTGGTTTGCCATCCTTTGTTGGAATTAAATATCAAATGAAATTGGGGAATACCTGTACGAGATGACTTCCAATAACTAGCAATATAGGGCATGCCCTTGGTATCACTTGTCATCGAAGTTTGATTGATCAATTCTGATTTTTGTGGAATGCGTACGATGATTTCTGCATCGGACAGTGTGATTGGTAATGGGTATTTTGAAGCATCGGATTTGATCCAAGTTTCTCCTTCATCCTCACTTTTGGCATAGCACAGATCATGATTGGATGACACATCAGGGCTCTCTCGCCAAGTCCATGAAAGGTGTATATGTCCATATCTATCAATACAAGTCTGCCAATAGGCATTTCTTTGGCCTTGTCCATCTAAAAGATTGGAGTGTACTCTGGTCCAACTTCTGGTATTAATGTCATACTTATTGATTACCAAATTTCCATTTCCAGAACCGCCATCTCTATAATAGAACATCAGATTACCATTCGGCTGGCGATAAAATTCCGGATAACTTACATATTGTTCATTTGAGGCCACCATGGATTGAGTCGGCTCAAAATCTAAAACACCCGGGTACTGGCTCCGAATATATTTCAATGGGTGATTATGATGGTCCCAAGCAATATGGAGGTACCCCGCTCCATCCACTTGGATGCTGATAGATCTATGAGCATCTTCTGCCTCACCCTTATAGTTCAATATTTTTAAATGCCAATCGTTCAACTCGAGCCTTCGCTTACCGACTACAAGGTTTTTTGCTTGATCATAAAAGGCAATGTATTGATGCTGAGTATCACTAGTGAGAGCGTTTTTTCTGAAGATCACCGAGTTTACCGAGGTTTGGGCATATCCAGCAGGATGAACCCTAATCATAAACTGAGCATTCAATGTATTGATGATCAACCACAAACATAAAGTGACCGCTAATTCCTTTAAAACCATGCTCTTTCTGTTTAAATTAAACCTGAATATAGGATGATTGGTGAAAAATCGTAAATTTGAACTTCTTTAAATTAAACTTTAAGGAATACGGAGAGGTGCCTGAGTGGCCGAAAGGGCCGGTTTGCTAAACCGTTGTACGGGCATAAACCTGTACCGAGGGTTCGAATCCCTCCCTCTCCGCTACTATTTTTTATGCCTTGCCTTATATTTAAAAAAAATATGAGGCTTTTTTGTTTACTGTCAATACACTTTATAATGTTGACCTTCGCCAAGATATGGGTAGTCGGCAGTAAGCGCTGATCAAGACGATACTAATCAAATATAGCAATGCAAAATATACTCTTTGACTTCATTTCAAAATATATATCACTTTCAGAAGATGAAAAGAATGAAATCGTATCCTTAAACATTTTCCGTACAATAAAAAAAGGAACCCTATTGCTTAAAGAGAGTCATTATTCCAATGAAGGTTATTTCGTGTTAAAAGGAGGTATCAGAACATACTATATCATTAATGGTGAAGAAAAAACAACGGCTTTTTATACAGAAATGGAGGGTCTTACGCCTAACTATGTAATCACCAAAGGACCTTCGGAATATTTTATTTCTTGTATTGAAGATTCCATATTGACCGTTTAAAACCCTAATATGGAGTCAGTGATTTTTGAAAAATTTCCGAAATTCGAGACGCTATGCCGGGTGCTTTCAGAGCAACTCTTGGCTAAGAAACAAAGTTCTTTTGAAGAATTTAAAACCACCTCTCCCGAACAACGGTATTTGAATCTGTTACAAAGAAGGCCTGATTTATTACAACGAGTACCTCAGCATCAGCTGGCAAGCTTTTTAGGCATTACCCCGCAATCTCTAAGTCGATTGAGAGGAAGGATAAATGAGAAAAAATAAAATGGCCTCCATTTATTAACTTAAGTAACGAATCCTAGCCTATCATCCATCTACTTTTGCACTATCATTAAACTTTAAAAGAAAAAGATATGCAAAGGAAAATTTTTATGCTAAGCATTACCTTGTTTTGCTTAAGTACAGTACAACTTAAAGCTCAATATTCAAAACAGGATACTTCTTATAAACAATGTTTTGTAGGCAGCACACTATTTATGCTCGCTAATTTAGTGCCTGATGATAATGCTCCCGATTTTGTACAGCTCAATTTGGGTTACAGACTAAGCCCTAAAGATGTGGTATCCATAGAACTTAAAACTTGGAAATATGCTTGGTCATTAGGTAT
>JAYSTG010000571.1:0-7633 GCA_043719965.1 Saprospiraceae bacterium
GCCAATAAAGCGCCCAATACACCCAACGTAGCTACCAGGGTGGTTCCATATCCTCTGATTTTATTAGGCAGTATTTCGGTGACCAATGTGATTCCTGCCCCGAGTTCACCAGCAAGCCCAAAGCCTGCTATAAAACGAAGTACCGCATAAGCTTCAACGGAATGCACAAAACCATTACCGATATTCGCTAAAGAGTAAATCAATATCGAACCAAACAATACCGATAACCTTCCTTTTTTATCGCCTAATATTCCCCACACAATACCGCCAACTAATAGCCCAGCCATTTGTAAGTTTAATAAAAGTATACCTTCACTCAGGATAAGGTCAGGTGTAAGATGGAGAGATTTCAAACTTGGTACTCGAACTATACTAAAAAGAAACAAATCGTACATATCCACCAGGTAGCCCAAAGCCGCCACTAATACCGGCATACGGATCAATTCCTTTACTATTGAATTTTTCGATGAGTCAGCCATATTCGATTAAAGGTATAAAAGCTGCTCAAGTTAGAAAAAGCTGAAAGATCTAACTAAGGATTTAATATCAAATCAAAATAAATGTGCTATCAGCTTGAGGCGCTATTCATCGCTTATCATCCTTTTCCACTTTGAATGCTATTCTATAGATATGCTGAATGGTGTCAGACCTCATCCAGGGAAGTAAAGTAATCTGATAGGCTCCTTGCTGGGAGAAAATGGCTTGATCTTGTAACGTGAGATAAAAAGTACATGCTTTTCCTCTGCAATCGCTATACCAGGCCCCTGTTTCATCTGCTAATTGCATGCTTACAACATCGGCTACTGCTTTTTTATCAGGAAACAGTGTTTCTAATTTTATATACAAATTTTCAAATGAATATGTTTTGTCATGATCGATCTCCAATAAAAGATTATAGTATCTATTGGTATCCTTAATGTTAAATCGATAAATCAAAGAATCTGAATAAACCCACGGCTTCTGCGTAGTATATAAGTCACTATGTTCGTAAATGGATTGAGGGACATCGCAGGATAAAAAGATCAAGCTAAAAACAAAACAAAGACCCAGGATACGGCTCATGAGAAAAAGCCTTTCATTTTTTCAAAAAATCCCTTCTCTGCTTTACCAGGGTTTGGTTGAAAATTGGGCATACCTTTTAATTTTTCCATAAGTTCTCGTTCCTCATCATTCAGCATTCTAGGAGTCCAAATATTTACTTGGACCAATAAGTCCCCTTTTTGATAAGATTGCACCGAAGGTAATCCTTTGTCTTTTAATCGAAATACTTTACCGGCTTGCGTGCCACTTGGAACTTTAATGCTAGCTTTTCCATCCAAAGTCGGGACTTCAATGTTGGAACCTAATGCAGCATCTGCAAAATTCAAATATAGGTCATACACTAGATTAGACCCATCCCGCTTGAGATGATCATGTGGCTTTTCTTTGATGACTAAGATAAGATCTCCGGGCGGTCCGCCTTTGGCGCCTGCATTCCCTTTACCTCTTACAGAAAGTTGCATACCATCTTCTACTCCAGCTGGAATGTCCAGGTCTATGGTTTCCTCACCCATGATACGGCCATCCCCCTTGCAGGTTGTACAATGGCTGGTGATCATACTCCCTGCACCATGGCACTGTGGACAGCTTGCTGTAGTCTGCATCTGACCCAGAAAAGTATTTCTGATCTGCCGCACATATCCACTACCAGCACAGGTACTACAAGTCTTTTTCGAATTACGATCTTTCGCGCCTGAACCACTACAAGAAGTGCATGAGATTTGTTTTTTTACTGCGATTTTTTTGGAGATACCAGTAGCAATTTCATTGAGGTCTAAGGATAGTGAAATTCGAAGACTAGATCCTCGCTGACCATTGCCCTCGGAGCGACTGTTTCCTCCAAAAAAAGATTCAAATGGACTATCTTCAAATACATTTCCAAAATTCCGCAAGATATCATCCATATTCATATTACCTGAAAATCCTCCTCCCATGTTTGGATCTACACCTGCATGACCATATCGATCATAGCGAGCTTTTTTATCTGGGTCAGAAAGGACTCCATAGGCTTCAGCAGCTTCCTTAAATTTATCCTCTGCGGCTTTATCTCCAGGGTTGCGATCTGGATGAAACTTCATAGCTACCTTACGGTATGCTTTCTTGATGGTGGTATCATCTGCGCTTTTATCGACCTCTAGGATGTCGTAAAAATCTTTTTTACTCATGAAAAATTATTTGCCCACCACGACTTTAGCGTAACGGATGATTTTATCAGATAAGTAATACCCTTTTTCTACTGTGTCGATGATCTTATTTTTTTGATCTTCAGCCACTGGAAGCTCAGTGATAGCTTCATGCAAGGAAGGGTCAAATACTTCCCCTGTGCTGATCATTTCATTTAAGCCTTTTTGTTTGAGCATGGTCAGCAACTTAGTATGAATCAACTGACTGCCTTCGGTGGAATGACCATGTTTGGCCGTACGATCAAAATCATCCAAAATGGTGAGTAAAGAGGCAACCATTTCCTGACTAGCATATTTAGCAAACTCTATTCGTTCTTTGGTCGTTCTTTTCTTATAGTTTTCAAACTCGGCCAGTAGTCTTAGGTATTTATCTTTCAGGTCTTGCACCTCTTGGGCAGAGGAAGGTGCAGATTGATCTTTGCCTTCATCGTCAGCGTCATCTTCTTCTAAAATCTCATCAAAATCTTCAATAACTTGCTCTTTTTGATGATCTGTACTTGACAATTCTTGAGGGTTTTGGGGCAGTTCATCCATAAAATTAATTTCTTCTTTTTCCATAGCAATTGATTATTGGCATTCTGGGCACTGCAATTATGGGACCATATGAGTTATTTGGGTCAAATTGTCAGCCTTAGATCTTTTTTCTAGTCAATAATTCAGCCATCTCTGGAAAACTCTGATTTACAGCGACAATATGGTGCTGCGCATCTAAAAGGATCTTGGTCGGTATTTCACGTACTCCAAACGATTTTACCAAAGGGGAATGGAACTGATCGAGCTCGAGAATATGTAATGGCCAGTCCATCTTTTCTTCTTTGACCGCAAGGTCCCAGTCTCTTCTATTCCCTTCAATCGCAATACTCAATATTTCAAGGCCATTGCCGTCTTTAAAAGCAACATCTTTCCAATCTTGATAAAATTGTTTTACCAGCGGAGCTTCTTTTCGACAAGGGGTGCACCAACTGCCCCAAAAGTCGATCAATACGTATTGACCTCGCATTGATTTTAAATCGAAAGGTGTGCTATCCGCCAATATCGTGACTATTGGAGGACAATCTTGAGCCACTTTAATACTAGGTTTTAAATAAAAATATCTTACAAGATAAAATAATGAAACACCAATCAAGAGATATAACAAGGATTGAATCGGTTTACTGGTCATGAATACAAAGGTAGAAATTACTTCACTACTGGGTTTGCATCTCTGGCTTTGACCCTTTCTTCCCTTCTTTGTTTGATCAATCCAGCTAACCAAGTCGGAATCACTAACGCTCCAGCTATGAGATAAATGTAGTAAGTCAAAAATCTCCATATAAATGCAATAATGAGCGCCGCGCTTTTCGGAATATAATCCCCTATAAAATTTCCAAAAAACACTTCTGCAAATCCTGCTGCGCCGGGGGTTGGGCTGAACATCATAAATACAAACATGACGACTTGCCTCCCAAATATTTTTAATTGATCCCACGGATGATAGCTGATATCATCTATCAAAGCAATGATTAAAAAATTTACGATTATAAATCTTCCGGCCCAAGCCATTGATGTCAATACAATGGGTCTGATATGGAATCTCCAATCTTTATTCGCCAACTCTTTTGCAGATATTACCATTTCATCACCTAATTTCTCCGCTCTACCCTTAAATCTCTTTAATAATGGAAATATGGTAAAAAAGACCAAGATTTTTTTGAATTGAACGGGGTTGAAAAACAATCCATAGGTAAAAAAAGATCCGTACATCAAAATGATTCCATAAAAAAACGCTAGAGAATACCCTACCTGTCCTACGCTTTGCCAGGTGGTGTAAGAAGGTTGGATGACATTAAATCCGAATATCAAAATCAATAATGGGATACAAAACAAAAAAAACAAGGTATCCAATACCACCGTATAAATAATAGTAGCTAGGGTCCTGGGAGCGCCCAATTTTTCATTCGATAGAAAAAATACTGCCACAGCTGATCCGCCCAAAGCAGATGGAGAAACCGCTGAGCTAAACTCCCAAATTATAATCAGTCGAATGCATCTCCAAAAACTGATTTTATCTCCTACCAAATAATGTAATCTGTACACATAAGCCGCATCTCGCATGAAGAGCATCAACACTGCAAAAAACAACCACAGCGCTGTATGAGTACTCCATTGAATAGATTTAATAGCGCTTTTATCAAAATTGGAAAACAGCATATACAACAAGGCTCCAATACCAATAAAAATGGGTAACCAAATTTTAGAACTCTGAAAAGAATTCAATATGGACTGCGTGTGCTCATCCTCTTTATCTATGTCTATTTCTTCCTTTTCATCCCGCATACTTTCTATTTCATAAATTCAGTTTTCAAAAGTCTCAATAAATATTCACCATAGCCGCTCTTACTATATTTATGTCCTAAACGCTCTAATTGTTCACGATTTATAAAATTCATTTGATAAGCCACTTCTTCTATACATCCTATTTTGAGCCCCTGGCGCTCTTCTATCACTTGAATGAATTGTCCTGCTTGCATCAAGGATTGATGAGTGCCCGTATCTAACCACGCAAATCCACGACCCATAGCTCGTACATGTAAATCCCCTTTATCCAAGTAATATTTATTTACATCCGTGATTTCATACTCACCACGAGGGCTAAGCTTGAGTTTTTTAGCAACCTCTATCACGGAATTATCATAAAAATACAATCCTGGCACTGCAAAATGCGATTTTGGGTGAGTAGGTTTTTCTTCGATGGTCAAGGCTTTCAGTTGATCATCAAACTCCACCACACCATAACGTTCCGGATCTGCAACTTGATATGCAAATATGATACCCCCCTGAGGTTTCGAACAACTTTTAAGTATTTCACCTAAGCCTGCGCCATAAAAAATATTATCACCAAGGATCAAGGATGCATCGTCAGTGCCGATGAACTCCGCCCCTAACACAAAGGCTTGAGCGAGACCATTGGGTTCCGGTTGAACTTTATATGAAATATTACATCCTATCTCTGATCCATCTTTTAAAAGTTTTTCAAAATTGGGTAGATCTTCTTTGGTGGATATGATCAGGACATCTCGGATATTAGCCATCATCAATATTGACAATGGATAATAAATCATCGGCTTATCGTAAACAGGCATCAGCTGCTTACTCACTGCTAAAGTTAGAGGGTATAATCTGGTACCCATCCCGCCAGCCAAAATGATCCCTTTCATGAATCTAACTTTTTAGTTAATTTTTTTTGTTAAATCTTCCGCACATTAATCTCAAATAATTTTGATTCCATGAGTTGCATGCAAAATAACACTTTTATAGACCTGAAGAGACTCTGGGCAAAAATATGAATTGTGCCCCTAGTTCACTCAGTACAAAAAAACAGATAAAGTCTGCTATAGGCTTGTAGGTCTGTTTGAAGGCTTTGGCTTTCGCAGGCGTGATCAATTTTTTTTGAAGGAACTCCTCCAGTGTCGAAACATTGATATTCCAATTGCCTTGAACCTTATACCGATTGATGATAGGAATACCGGCTCCAAAAGTATCTTGATGCGCTATAAATATAGGATACTCAGAAATACCTTTATCCAATATCATTTCTATAGCTTCATTCATAGAATTTCGGTATACTTTTAACTCTTCCTGGAGTTGTAAAAATTTTTCAGCGCTGATCTGCATATCTCGGATTAAACATGTTGGAGCAAAGTTACATTTTCAATGTGAGCTGTATGAGGAAACATATCCACAGGCTGACTGGTCACGTGACGATACATCGAGGACAAGAGTTTTAAATCTCTAGCTTGAGTCGCAGGATTACAACTGACATAAATTATCCGATTAACTTTACTCTCCAGGAGGATCGGTATATTGTCCTGATGCAGTCCTGCTCGAGGAGGATCTAATATGATGATATCATCGGGTCCTGCATTTCTCAATAGACCATATTGAAGCATTTTTTTCACATCACCTACATGAAATATTGCATTCGTAATACCATTTATTTCTGCATTGAGCCTGGCATCATCTACAGCGTCCTTGACCTCTTCTACACCTATCACTTGCTGCGCACGATGTGCTAGAAAAAGACCTATAGTGCCTGTGCCAGAATAAAGGTCATACACCGTTTCAATGCCTTTTAAATCAGCAAACTCTTCCACAAACTGGTACAGTTTTAATGCTTGATTCGAATTGGTTTGAAAGAAAGATTTCGGGCCTACTCTACATCGTAGATGGCCTAGTGATTCTATGAGATACCCTGGACCTTGTATTAATATCAAAGTCTGATCATATATCGTATCATTATGTTTGAGATTGATGATGTTATATAAAGTAATCCATGGGAAAGAACTCGTCAATGTTTCATTAAAATCTTGAATAGCCGCTGGATTATCTTCACCAAATACTATAATCACCATACAAGATCCATCCAATGCAGTGCGGATGATCAAGTTTCTAAACAGCCCCACATGAAGTTTGACATTATAAAAACTAAGCTGATGATCTTGAGCATATGCTCTTATGAAGTTTCTTATTGCATTACTTGGTTCAGGTTGTAAATAACAGTGTTGGATATCCACTATTTTTTCAAACGATCCTGGCCGATGAAAGCCTAGAGCATTCTTATTTGATATTTCACCCTGATCTAGTTCGGACTCGGTGATCCATCGGCTACTGCCAAAACTAAAATCAAGCTTGTTTCGGTAATATCGATCTTCTACCACACCATGGATAGGTCTTATGACTAATTCCTGCAAGCCTCCTATTCGGGTCAAAGCATCAAAAACATTTTTTTGTTTGTATTCCAGCTGTCCTGTATAGGCCATATGCTGCCATTTACATCCACCGCATACCCCAAAATGGGAACAAAACGGATCCTGACGCCACGTAGAATCTTTGGTCCTGGATATTGGCCTGGCATAAGAAATCCTGCTCCTCCTCATCTTCACTTCGATATCCATAGTATCACCGGGCACAGCGTTTTGGATCAAATACACCTTGCCTTCGACATCCTTGCCGATGCCCATACCTTGGTCTCCCATGTCTACTATATTTACTCCCGTGACATCTATTATTTTCGATTTACCCATAATGGTGGATCCAAGTTATTATTTTGAAAGTTTGATTTCGACTCTTCGATTGATAGCTCTATTTTCCTCCGTCGTATTGGTTACTAAAGGTACTTGATCTCCAAAGCCACGATAAGTCAATCGGTCAAAGTGTATTTGTTTGGAGATTAAATAATCATTGACTTGTCTTGCTCTGTCAATAGATAATATTTTATTCTTTTCTGGAGTACCTATGTTATCTGTATGACCATCAATCGTCGCTTTTAAGGTGGGATTGGATCTCAGAAAGTGGTATAATACATCCAACTCATGAGTAGATTCTGCCAATAATTTAGAAGATCCAAATTCGAACAATACATTTTTTAATAC
>JAYSTG010000572.1:0-7620 GCA_043719965.1 Saprospiraceae bacterium
TAGTGGCCGCTATGCATATTTACTGTTGGGCCCCATGCTGTCAAGTTAAAGGATATAATACCTCTTGCACCAAAGGCAAGCGTCGGTTGATTGGATAAATGTTGTGGACCATCAAAGATCATCATGGCATCTGCCTTAAGTCTTACTTTATGTCTATCGATAGCTGCAGTAATATTGGGAGACCCTAATTCTTCCTCAAAATCCATAATGACTTTAATATTGTAATCGGTCGTTTTATTGGATTCTATTAGCATATCATAAGCTGCTAAGAAAGCCAGTATAGGGCCTTTCGCATCAGAAGTTGATCTGGCAAAAATGCGCCAGTCTGGATTCCATGTTTGTTCTATGGTCGACCAGGGAATTATATTCCATACACCTGCTTGATATTCTTTCAGAGTAGCATTCCAAGGTGATGGTTGTTGCCATTTACTGGCATCGACTGGTTGACCATCTACTTGCAAGTATACCAAAAGAGTAGGGTAGGAGTCCTTTATTTTTTTTTCAGCAAGCAGTAAATCCAAACCGTCTGTAGGTAATCTTGATAGTTTAAAATCGCGACGCGAAAAAGCTTTCAGAGCCCAGGTAATATTTTTTTCAATATCTTCAGGGTAATGAGCGTCATTAGCTATACCCAGACATTCAATAAATTCAGGTATGGCTTTTCGGGCTTGATCTCTAAAGTGAGCATCCGTCTGATTGTATGCAATCGGACATGTAATCGTAATACAAATACATATTAAAGATAAACGATATCGAGACAGCATTAGTTTAGCTTCATTTTTTCTTTGAGATATTGTCCAGTTTTGGAATCTTTAACCTTCACGAGATCTTCAGGAGTGCCTGCAAATAATAATTTACCTCCATATTTGCCTCCCCCTGGTCCCAGATCGATCACCCAATCTGAACATTTGATCACATCCATATTATGCTCGATCAGTATAACACTATGACCATTTTCTACTAAGGCATTGAACGCATCCAATAACTTCCTGATGTCATGAAAATGCAAACCTGTAGTAGGTTCATCAAAAATGAATAAGACAGCTTCTCGTCCGGCTTCTTTTGTAAGAAAGCTTGCCAATTTCACTCGTTGTGCTTCGCCTCCGGATAGCGTACTGGAAGGTTGCCCTAGCTTAATATATCCCAGACCTACATCATTCAATGGTTTTAGCTTATTAAGTATCTCTGGTTGATCTTTGAAAAAATTGAGCGATTCTTCAATGCTCATATCCAATATGTCGAACATCGATTTTTCATGATACTTGACTTCCAATACTTCGGCTTTAAATCGTTTGCCTTTACAATCTTCACATAATAATTTTACATCAGCTAAGAACTGCATCTCTACAGTAATTTCACCTTCACCTTGGCAAGTTTCGCATCGACCTCCTTCCACATTAAATGAAAAATGACCTGGACCGAAACCCCTGACTTTGGCAAGATGTTGATTCGAAAATAATTTTCTGATGCCATCATAGGCCTTGACATAAGTGACAGGATTAGATCTTGATGATTTACCGATCGGATGTTGATTGATCATCTCTACGACCTTGATACGGTTCAGATCACCACTCATAGATTCTAATCCAAGGAGATTGCTTTCTCCTCCTTCTGAGAGATATTGTTCCAAGGCCGGATAAAGTAGATACTTGAGTAAAGTCGTTTTGCCAGAGCCGGATACACCAGTGATCGTAGTGATAGTATGTAATGGAAATTTTACTTCCAGGTTTTGAAGATTATTTAAATGCGCGCCTTTCAATATGATCTTATCTGTCCATTTTCTTCTCCAAGCTGGAATCTCAATTCGTTTTTCTCCTTGAATGTATGCTGCGGTCAATCCTAATTTATGAGGCTGATTAAATGCAGCATAGGTACCTGAAAACACGACTTGCCCACCATGAATACCGGCAGCTGGTCCAATATCAATGATATGATCTGCCTCCCGGATGATTTCTTCCTCATGCTCTACTACAATGACCGTATTACCCAGATCCCGCAACTCTTTTAATACTTCAATGAGTTTTTCAGAATCAGCTGGGTGTAACCCTACACTGGGCTCGTCCAATATATATAGAGAGCTGGTGAGGTTACTTCCTAATGTTCGAGTGAGATTGATGCGCTGGGTTTCACCACCACTTAATGTAGATGCAAGGCGCTCCAGCGTAAGATGAGTAAGACCCAACTTACACATGACTTCCAGTCTTTGATTGATCTCTCTAAAGATGCGGTTTGCTATTTTTTCGTCTTGCTTAGAATGCTTTAAAGATTTGATATGGTCATAAAGTTCATCGATGGGCAGGTGAATTAAATCTGACAATGCTGTGTCACTAATTTTTACATAAGAAGCTTCTTTCCGCAATCGCCCACCTTCACATTCCGGACAGGTCGTTCTTCCTCTAAATCGTGCTAACATGACCCGATTTTGAATTTTATACGTTTTTTCTTCCAGCTCTTTGAAATAAGCATCGATACCATAGAAAAAATCATTTCCTGACCAAATTAATTTATACTGTTCTTTACTTAGTTTGTTGATTGGTTTATGAACAGGGAAATCAAAATGCGAAGCTTTATTAATGATCTCTTGTGTCCATAGATTGCCTTGTTCCCCATTCCAGCAAGCTATAGCGCCTTCATATATAGATTTGGATTTATCTGGAATTACTTTGTCGGGATCGATGCCCATTACTCTGCCATATCCTTCACATCTAGGACATGCTCCATACGGATTATTATAATTGAATAAATGCGGAGAGGGTTCCAAAAAAATCAAACCATCGGCTTCAAATCGATTATTGAAATTCGTTTGTTTTTTTGATTCTGAATTGTAAAGAATCGCATTGCCTTCACCTTCAGCAAATGCAGTAGATACAGAATCTGTGATTCGATTCATCAATTCTTCATCTTCTGTATCTATGACAAATCGATCGATCAGTATAGTGATCTGCTCCGGTTTAAGCTTAGCAAGCTTGTCTTTTAAAGGCCATCCTTTGCTGCTTTGAATGTCTTCAATTTGGAATAATTCATGATTCCGCAGGATACGGGTATATCCTTTTTGCAATAAGATAGATAGTTCTTGAGCTAAGGTTCTATCGTCGTACTTTACAGACAAAGGTATAAGTAAATATAATCTACTTCCTTTTGCCATTTTATTGATATGATCCATGACATCACTTACTTCATGCCGTTTGACGAGTTCACCGGATATTGGACTATACGTTTTTCCCACCCGGGAATATAATAGTCTTAAATAATCATAGATCTCTGTCATAGACCCTACGGTGGACCTTGCATTACTGGTACTGACTTTTTGTTCTATGGCTATGGCAGGGCAGATGCCTTTGATATAATCAACCTCCGGTTTTTTCATCCGTAATAGAAATTGGCGTGCATAGGACGACAGGCTTTCTACATATCTACGCTGGCCTTCTGCAAATAAAGTATCCATGACCAATGAAGATTTGCCAGAGCCGGAAACCCCCGGTGACTAATACTATTTTCCTTTTAGGTATCCAGACATCGATATTTTGCAGATTATTGGATCTGGCTCCTTTGATGAAGATAGAATGTCTGGTATCTTCTTGATCGATTATGTTGTTATGTGGTTTTGCCAAGGTCTTTGAACTCTAAATCTGTCAAAGATACATAGGTAGTTTGAAAGGGCGAAAGTCGTTTATTTTATTACTCAAATCTTCTCTAATGGCTTGATTTTAAAATCAATACTATCTGAATTCGTCAACTCAGAAAACATAAAATAATGTTAAAAAAGCACTTTACCATGAAAAAAAGTTACTAGAGTATAGTATAAAATCAATTTTGGTGTATATTTGGCCTTATTATTAATTAAACTTTTGTAAGCCTATTAGAGACATAACTTCTACACTATAATTTTATCTACCAACTAAACAAAATTATTATAGTTATGCAAGTTAATTTGCTTTCTGATCAGGATTTGATTAATCAGTACCTTAATGGTAATGAACGTGCCTTCGAAGTTTTATTGACTAGGCATAAAACAAAAATCTACACTTCGATTTTTCTTTTTACTCGAGACTCCGAAATGGCAGAAGATATCTTCCAGGAAGTCTTTATAAAGATCATCGATACCCTTCGTAAGGGCAAGTACAATCATGAAGGTAAATTTCTTCAATGGGCTATGCGCATCTCTTATAACTTGTGTGTAGACCAATTCCGCCGATCCAAACGTAATACGCAGGTGTCGAAGAATGACAATTTTGATGTATTCAGTGTCATCCAATCCAATGATGAAAATATGGAGCAAACGCTGATCAAAGATCAAGGAACGAGAAAAATTCAAGAACTGGTGAATCAACTACCAGCAGAACAAAGAGAAGTGGTCATATTGCGGCATTACGCGGACATGAGTTTTAAAGAGATCTCCTTATTGACGCGGGTCAGTATTAATACTGCTTTAGGTCGCATGCGCTATGCTCTCATCAACCTTCGAAGGATGATGGAGGAGAAAGTAGAAATGGCTTATTGAAATTTTGAGGGTTGTTGTTGGTTTACATATTTTCTATCAAGAACTAATTACTCATGATATGGAAGTATTAAGTGTTATAGATGTAACCGGGCTTTTCTCTCCAACAACACCTCTTTACTTTCTACTCGATCTTCGTCCAGCACACAACAATCGACCGGGCATACGGCTGCACATTGTGGTTCCTCATGAAAGCCTACGCACTCTGTACATTTATCCGGTACTATAAAATAATAGTCAGGCTCCACAGGTTTATTTTTGTGAGCAGCATCCACTATGGTACCGTCTTCTAAAATATAGGAACCTGTCACAGTATTTCCGTCGTTTATAGCCCAATCCACCCCTCCTTCATAGATTGCATTATTAGGACATTCCGGCTCACATGCGCCACAGTTGATACATTCCGTCGTTATTCGTATGGCCATAGTAGTAAACCCAAAAACAATGGGTGGTATATTTAGTTCACGCAAAGATATGATTTATAAGCAGCTATGGATGGCATTTTGATTAGATTTTGTTAATTTGGGCCCGAATGGGGAAACGTGAATTGAAAGAGGTCATGATCTTAAATGCTGCTGAAAAAGTATTTAGCTCCGTAGGTTTTGACAATGCCAAAATGGAAGATGTGGCCAAGACCGCGGCTATGAGTAAAGGTAGCATCTACTTTTATTTCCAGAGTAAAGAAAATCTGTATATGGCTATCACACATAGAGGTATGCAGAAACTGAATGATCAGATGCATGCCAGTTTGAATAAAAACAAAGAAGATAATGGGCTACTTGCAGTGATCGGATTATTGGAGACTTACCTTGATTTTGCAGAAGATTTTCCTCTCTATATCGAAGCACTATTGGACTACATGTCAGTCAATAGATCTTCTGCATCTGGACAGGATGCCGCTAAGATGACTGAAGCCATGAAACAAAGTATTTATTACCAAAAAATACAAGATATTCAGAACATTCCGGTATCCCTGGCCATCAAAGAAATAGAACGAGGATGGGAGGATGGGAGTGTACTCAATAAAAATAAACCGGAATTACTTTTTATTACAGCTTGGTCCACTATTGTAGGCTATCTCAAACTAACCACGGCATCAGGTAAACATCGAACGACCTTGCATAAAATAAACAAAGCAGAATGGAAACAATATATCCTTTCCCTCATGCGAACCCAATTGAAAAGTCCTACGTGAGGTCGTTAAAAAAAACTGATTAAAACAATAACGTTATGTAGTTATCAACCTCATCCATTAGGAGCACTAGTCAATCAATATGAAATCATCCAGATCTACACTGGCAAAATCATTGGTACTTTCTTCGACCCACTGCTGTAGCCATAAGTCTGAAGCAGTTTCATTCGGGTCAATGTTTTCAATAGCATAATTTTTCATAGTATTATTATTTGTCTGATTTAAATTAAAGAAATAGGATATTGGTTTGCTTCAAGCATGATTTTAGCAATGATTCGCCTGTTTTCTTTGACATTGACTAAGGGGTATTTTGTAAATCGTTTCACACCCATCGCTAATGTTTTCAACATATCTCCGTCACAGAAACTAGCCAATGCGTCTAATGCATATTTATTCATTCTCGCATTCGCATCATGGAAGAAGACTTTTAAAGTAGCCTCTTGAATTATTTTTTGTTCTGGCTTGATTTCCAGTTGTTGTTGTCGGATGATTCTTAACAGGATCGACTCTGCATTCAATACATCGATGAGCATATCAGAGCAATTCGTGACTATTTCTTGCTCATTTTGTAGATTTATTTTACCATCCATCTGTGACTTTACGGCTGCACCAGCGACTAATAAGGTCAATTTTTTGAAATCTTTGATTGCAGCCCATTCATCAGCGTAAGAGCCACTTGGTTTATCCATAGATGGCATGGAAGTCAATTCTTTTTGAACAGCCCAAGCCGAATCGGTAAGGTTGAGGTGTCCTTTCATTGCTCGTTTGATGAGCATATCGAATATAAGAAGTCGATTGATTTCATTGGTGCCTTCATAGATTCTATTGATTCGAGCATCCCGATATGCTTTGGCTACTGAATTTTCTTCAGAAAAGCCCATGCCCCCATGTATCTGCACTGCTTCATCAACTACGTAATCTATTGCTTCTGATGCATTTACTTTTAATACAGAACATTCAATTGCATATTCTTCAGCTGCTTTTAATTTAGCTTCAGATGGATCTATACCTTCAGCGATCATCTGTGCAGTAGATTCTTGAATCAAGTTGGAAACTCGGTAAAGAGTGCTTTCACTTACATAGGTGCGAATGAATTGTTCAGCTAGTTTATACTGAATAGCTCCAAATTGCCCGATAGGTTGACCAAATTGCATTCGTTCATTGGCATATTGTACACTTTTATTGATCAATGATTTACAACCACCAATACAAAATGCACCTAGTTTGAAACGGCCTATATTCAGAGCATTAAAGGCGATTTTATGCCCTTTACCCACCTCACCTAATAATGCACTTCGATCAATTTTTACATTTTCGAAATAGACTTGTCTGGTGGAAGAGCCTTTGATACCCATTTTTTTCTCTTCTTCTCCTAGCGTAAGTCCAGATTTTCCGCTTTCTACTAAAAAACAAGAGAAACCGCCTTTGCCATCCTTCCATTCTGACCCTGAAACTTGAGCAAATACAATAAACAAGTGAGCCCATCCTGCATTGGAAATCCACATCTTTTGCCCATTAAGAACAAAGTGTTTACCATCTTCAGTAAGCTCTGCTTTGGTCTTGGCAGATAATGCATCTGAGCCGGAACCAGGTTCTGTGAGGCAATAACTCGCAATAGTCTCTCCAGTGATCAGGCCTGGTAAGAATTTATTTTTTTGTTCCTCTGTTCCAAAATATAATATAGGAAGCATACCTATACCGGTATGAGCTGCAAAAGTTGTCGAGAATGAGCCCATAGGGCCCAAAATAGCTGTGACTAAAGTATTAGTATTTGTATCCAGATCGATTCCACCATAAGCTTCAGGCATATGAATACCCAAAAATCCTAACTCACCCAATCGAAGCATGAGCTTTATTGAAAGTCCAGGTTCTTGTACTTCAATACGATCTGTGATCGGTCGGATTTCATTGTTGACAAAGTCCTGAGCGG
>JAYSTG010000573.1:0-22034 GCA_043719965.1 Saprospiraceae bacterium
CTAATAACGTTTAGAATGATGATTTTATTGACCATAAGTCAAAAATTGTTTTATATTAACAAATAAATAAAATTGTTGACTGATTATACGCTTGATTAAGGACTAATTTCTAATTTGAGATTCTAAGTAAAACCATTATTATATGAATCGACTCTTGATTTCTTGTTGCATACTGATGTATACAACTATTGGATTAGTAGCTCAAAAGAAAAAAACCGCTACTAAATTGAATAATATTGTTCCCGAACTTTCAGCGCCTACCTTCGCGATAGATGATAAAAATTTTAAAGCTTTAAAGTGGCGGAATATCGGGCCATTTCGGGGTGGTCGATCCACTGCGGTATGTGGAGTGCCTGATCAGGTATATACCTTTTATATGGGGTCTACCGGTGGTGGTGTATGGAAGACTACGGATGGTGGCACTCGATGGAAAAATATTTCCGATGGATTTTTCAATACCGGATCCGTAGGGGCTATCAATGTAGCATGGTCTGATCCTAATGTCGTAGTGGTCGGAATGGGAGAATCTCCTATTCGAGGCGTGATGACATCACATGGTGATGGGGTATATAAATCTACTGATGCAGGCGCGACATGGTCTGCGATAGGACTTAATAAAGTCAGGCAAATTTCAAGAGTCAGAATTCACCCTGATGATCCCAATCTGATTTATGTTGCAGCCCAAGGTAGCCCATACCAACCAACAACCGATCGAGGGATTTATAGGTCGAAGGATGGGGGAAAATCGTGGGAAAAAACGCTATATATCAACGACAGTACTGGAGCGAGTGACTTAAGCATGGATATGAAAAACCCTCGGGTATTGTATGCTGCATTTTGGGATCATCAACGATTGCCCTGGTATGTAAGAAGTGGGGGCAAAGGAAGTAGTATTTGGAAATCGACGGATGGTGGAGATACTTGGAAAAAACTCAGTAGTGGATTGCCCAAAGCGATTATGGGTAAAATAGGTATTTCAGTCTCCATGGCAAATCCTCAACGGGTATATGCTCTCATCGAGTCTGATGAAGGTGGTTTATACAGATCGGACGATGGTGGTAATACCTGGGCGCTTATCAATAGTGATCGAATATTGCGGGCCAGAGCTTGGTATTATATGCATATTTTTGCTGACCCTGTCAATGCAGATCGGGTAGTCGTACTCAATGCCCCTTATCTTGAGTCTACAGATGGTGGTCGCACTTTTATTAATGTTCAAGTGCCTCATGGTGACAATCATGATCTATGGATCAATCCAAAGAATAATCTGATCATGGCCAATTCTAATGATGGAGGTGCAAATATTTCTTACAATGGTGGACTGAATTGGAGTATACAAACGAATCAACCTACTGCTCAGTTTTATAGAGTGATTGCCGACAATCGATTTCCTTATTGGGTCTATGGTGGTCAACAAGACAATACCGCTGTAGCGGTCATGAGCCGCACTTCAGGCCCGGGTATTTCGGGTAAAGATTTTATCAATATAGCCGGATGTGAAAGCGCATGGCCTGCTTTCGATCCAGACAATCCGAGATACATATATTCAGGTTGCTATCAAGGTATCATAGAAGAATACGATTGGGAGACCAAAGAATCTAAAGATGTCATGGCTTATTCATTTTTGGGCTTGGGAGCCAGCCCATCAGAAATGAAATACCGATTTAATTGGAACGCCCCTATCGTGGTATCCAAGTTTAATCCTAGAGTAATATACCACGGAGGTAATAGGGTTTTGAAATCAAGTGATCGGGGTATCTCTTGGGTAGAGCTCAGTCCTGATCTTACACGCAATGAAATAAGTAAACAAGGGAAGGGTGGAGGACCCATCACCAATGAAGGTGCTGGAGGTGAAAACTATAATACGCTGGCTTGTTTTACGGAATCACCCCTGGATGAAAAAGTATTGTGGGCAGGATCGGACTGTGGATTGGTGCAGGTCACTAGAGATGGAGGTTCATCTTGGAATAATGTGACCCCACCTGGGCTAAAAGAGGGCCTGGTAAACAGAATAGAGGTCTCTCCTCATAATCCAGCCAAAGCATATATAGCCTATACCAGATATAAGTTTAATGACTTCGAACCCCATGTGTACATTACCGAAGACTACGGCAAGACCTGGTCTGATAAAGTGAAAGGAATAGGGGCTGAAGCTCATGTACGTGCAGTAGTAGAAGACCCTAAACGAAAAGATTTATTATATGCAGGTACTGAGACTGGGCTGTATATCTCCATGAATGGAGGAGATAATTGGAATAAATTTCAGCTGAATTTACCAATAGTACCAATTACGGATTTGCGAGTACATCAAGGGGATCTCCTCGCATCCACTGCAGGTAGAGCATTTTGGATATTGGATGATTTAAAACCATTACACGAATACCAACCCACTGATCTGAGTAAAAAACTTAAGGTTTATGAACCTGAACAAGTCGTACGATATGGTGGCGGAGGGGCAATCCCTGGCCTTCCTCCATCAGGTGATTTGGGCGAAAATCCAGCGGACGGAGTAGTGATTTATTATGCATTAAATGTAAATGACACAGCAGATCATTTATCTGTGCAAATAACTGACTCTAATGGAAAACTGATTCGAACATATGGTTCCAATGAAAGATTGATACCGAAAAAAGCAACTCGTGATACTGGGATGAATCGACTGGTCTGGGATTTTCGTACGGAAGCTCAACAATTGCCTGAAGGATTATTTGTTTTAGGTGGAAACTCCGGCTATAGAGTAGCCCCGGGAAAATATCAAGCTAAAGTTACCTATGGCAAAGAATCTGACATCCGAACTTTTGAAGTGAAAGCTGACCCTCGACAAAAAACTACTATAGAACAATATGCAGATCAACAAAATGTATTGAATGAATTAAAATCTTCTATAGATGATATTTATGATCAAGTCAAAAACATGCGATATATCAAAGACCAGATCAATACATTTACTAAACGTGCAGATTCGGATACCAAAGAAGTAAAGGAAAAAGCTAAAACGATTACAAAACAAATGGACAGCCTGGAATCTAAACTGGTTCAATCCAATTCCAAAACTTTCCAGGATGTCATCAATTATGAGAATCAATTGGATGCCAAACTAAAACATGTAATGGAGCTCGTGGATGAAAGTGTTCCACCTGTCACCCAAGGCCAAAAATCAAGAGCTATGGATCTCATCAAAGAATGGGTAGACTTAAAACAATCAGTGAATAAAATTGTGCAAGAAGATGTAAAATCATTGAATGAATTGATCGAAAAAAACAAAGTACCTTTTATATCGACCGAACGTGAAGCTCCTAAAGTAATAAAGAAAAGTTGAGAACAATATTTGATAGCTGCTACAGAACGTATTAGCCATAGCGCTTTGAAAATAAAATTTAGCTTTGCATGTATATGCATGTATTAGATGAAGAGGAGTTCATCATCAATTTTCTTGCAGATCACGCATTTATTGGTGAGGCTGCGTGTTTAAATTTGAAAGAATTAAACCTTCCGCCATTTGTAAAAGAGTTTAAAGAGCCTGCTCATTGGTTATGTAGAATACTTAAGTACAACGAGACTAAAAAAAGACTTTTTGCTGAAATATTGGAATATCATCACGAACATGCGGAGTTTTTGCCTGTTCAGGAAGAGGAAAAGGAATTATTCAATCAGATACAAGAAATTGACTTTAGAGCAATCAATACCAATAAACTATTGATTACCTCCAGTGGAATTAGGGAGGTCAATTCTTTTATTTCAAAACATACTAAATCACCAGTCAGGAATACGGAGATTGAAGCAGAGGAAATCATTTCTACCATAGATCAATTGCTTTTGAATCATCGCTCGATTGCACCTACCCTTGAAGACGCTATCTCCATTGAAATACACAGTGAATGTCAAGTAGCTTGGAAAGATTTAAAATTTGACTTTGGTGTTGTTCATGTACCCTGTAAGGTGAAGCAGCTAAAAACTATGGTGGAAGCCAAAATTTATAATGAAAACCTTAGAGTCGAATTTGATGCCATCAAAAATTATTTTGGAAAAATACTTGCAGTAAAAAAAATTAGAATCAAACTGGACATCGTCATGGTGCAAGGAGAAATAAACAAGATATCCGCAACATCTCCTGATATCGAAAGAATCAATAGTTCGATCATTGAATCCATAAAATTTGAGCTGATCAAAGGGCTACCTAAACGAAAATTTATAAGTCCGGTAGATAAGTCCTTGTTTACCATGGACGAATATTTTCAACATGCCATCGATCCCGCCTTGAATGCCAATACATTTTACAAAAAGGAATCTCAGCTTATCGATGATCTTTTATCTGTTTCGAATTCAAAACATTATAAAAACCTTCGATTTTTATCTGAACATCATGCACATCAAATCATGAAATTGAGATTTATATTGAAACCGTTTTCATTTGTATTTTTATTGGTGGGCGAAAGAGCCTATCATATCATCTGGGAGACCCTGGACACCGAAGAGGCCACTTATGTCTGGCATGCTGACAAAGAAATAAACGAACTAAAAAGAGCCTTGAGTCATGTAGAAGCAATCATCAATACCGTAAAAGTTCAAGGCAAGATTGCTTATATTCAATCCTCTACAGATCATTTCCATCGCATTGCCCATGATTATTCTCCAATGGTGGATGGTTTTGTCAAGTGGAAAGGGGAGTTAGAAAATATATTGTATTGATATGAACACTATGTAACATAAATTTGATTTGTAACAAAATTGGGTTAAATTCAGTGCTATAAATTTATGTTATATCTATTATGAAAATAAGTAGGTCTGGAATAGTAGCTGTTAATTCATCTGTTTTGTTATTGTGCTTATTAGTTAAGGAATATAAGATGTTTGGCCAATCACTCCAAGACTTGCCAAGTGCTGTCCAGTCGGAATATTCCAAACTGATGCAGCAGCTTGAATACAATAAAGATATACGACCCATTTTAGGTGATAAATGTTTTGTTTGTCATGGAAATGATAAAGGTACTCGAGAAGCAGGACTGCGATTAGATATCATGGAAAGTGCATTGGGGCCATTACCTAATAATCCGGATAAAGTAGCGATTACCCCAGGGAATAGACAAAAAAGTGAAGTCTATCATCGTATCCTATCCGATGATAAACACTATCAAATGCCTGACCCCAAATCCAATTTGTCTCTCAGTGATAAGGAAAAAGCAATATTAATTAAATGGATTGATGAAGGGGCAAAGTATCAACTTCATTGGTCATTTATAAAGTCGGGTAAAATAGAAGTACCGATAGTGAAAAACACATCTTGGATCTCTAATGCCATAGATAATTTTATTTTAAAGAAACTTGAATTAGAGAGCTTGATTCCATCAAAGCCTGCAGCCAAAGAAATGCTATTGAGAAGGTTGTCCTTCGATCTCACAGGACTACCTCCATCTATTCAAGAATTGGACGAGTTTATAAACGATGTTTCTAAGAATGCCTATGAAAAGCAAGTGGATCGGCTATTACAATCTCCGCATTATGGTGAAAAAATGGCCATAGACTGGTTAGACATTGCAAGATTTGCAGATTCGCATGGATATACCGTGGATCGCATTCGAGATATGTCACCTTATCGTGACTGGGTCATCCAGGCTTATCATTCCAACCTGCCTTACAACCTTTTTGTGCAACATCAATTGGCAGGCGATCTGATACCTCATGCTACGAAGGATATGAAGATTGCAACAGCATTCAATAGAATTCATCCTATGAACATGGAAGGGGGTATTATTGAAGAAGAATTTCAGACTGAATATGTCATCGATCGAACCAATACTTTTGGTACGGCATTCATGGGTTTGTCTTTGGGATGCGCTCGATGCCACGACCACAAGTTTGATCCTTGGTCGCAGAAAAATTATTATGAGCTATTTTCATTTTTTAATAACGTAAAAGAAGCCGGTCAAATCGCATGGAATGATGCTGTACCGACACCAACATTACTTTTACCTACCAAGGAGCAAGAAGAAATTTTAGCATTTATTGATGAAAGCATTAAAACTCAGGAGCAACGGTTAAAAGATCGCAGACTTCATAATAAAACAGAATTTAAATCATGGTTATCGACATGGCAATATAAAAATTTAACCAAAGAGTTAATACCTCTGGTAGGCTTGCAAGGCCATTTCAATTTTGAAGATTCATTACGCCGCGCATTCCCTATTAATCATTCTATTAAAATCAGAAGGGAGACAGATACCACAGGCTATCCACCTAGATTTGAAAGAAATGAAAAAGGGCTGTCCCTTAAACTCGATGGAGATGAATATTTAGATTGCGGTAAGCTCGGCATCTTTAGAAAATCAGAACCATTCGCTATAGGGATTAGGTTGAAATTACCTAAAACATTTCAAGAAGGTGTAATCTTTCATAAGTCCATTGCAGAGCGACTCTATAACTTTAGAGGATATCAGCTTTATTTTAAACATGGAAAGTTTGAAATCAATATGGCCCACACCGGACCATCCAACGCTATAACAAGAATCAGCAAGTCTACTGTGCCGAAAGATCAATGGCTCCAAATGACTATGACCTATGACGGATCTTCTAGAGCTGATGGATTTAATCTTTTTATGAATGGGGAGGAGTTAGAGATGATCACTACCATGGATCAATTGTATAAGGATATTTTGTTTTTCAATTCGGAAGAGCCTGGACTACAAATAGGAGGATGGTGGCGAGGCCTTGGCTTTAAAGATGGGTTGATAGATGATGTCACTATATATAATAGATGCTTGACGGAATTAGAGATTAAGGTATTAGCTGGTGCGACTTCCTGGAAAAAGATACTTACTAAATTAAAGCGCAAGAGTAATTCACAGGAACTAAATGCATTTAAAGAATATTTTGATCACGGGATAGATTCGACTTCTTTATATCTGATGGAAAAATTAAAAGCTCTCAGAACGGCATGGTCCGATTCTTCAGAATATATTCCTGAAGTGATGGTAATGCAAGAAATGCCTTCACCTAAAAAAGCTCATGTATTGATTCGTGGCAATTATGATGCCTTGGGCGAAGAAGTTCATCCAGAGGTACCTTCGTCTATATCACCTTTTCCCAGTGATTTTCCAAAAAACCGATTGGGATTATCCAAGTGGTTGACGGACGGACAACATCCTTTGACTGCTAGAGTGGCTGTGAATCGGTTATGGCAAATTTTTTTCGGTCAAGGTTTAGTCAAATCCTCAGAGGACTTTGGAACTCAAGGTGCGCTACCTAGTCACTCAGAGTTATTAGATTGGTTGGCCAACGAATTTGTCCAATCGGGATGGGATATTAAAAAAATGAATAAGTTGATCGTAATGTCTGCAAGCTATAGACAAGATTCATATGTTTCACCTATACTGCGAGAGAAAGATCCTGAAAATAATTTGATAGCGAGAGGACCCTCCCGTAGGTTGTCTGCAGAAATGTTGCGAGATCATGTATTATGCTCCAGTGGTTTATTAAATCCTGACATTGGGGGTAAAAGTGTAAAACCTTATCAACCTACAGGGCTTTGGGAAATAAATAATAGTCACTACACGACAGATACTAACCAATCTTTGTATCGAAGAAGCTTATACATTTTAATTAAACGATCTGTTCCCAATCCAAGTCTGACTACTTTTGATGCACAGGATCGAAGTTACTGTATTGCTCGTCGTCAGGATACGAATACGCCTTTACAAGCTTTGGTGACATGGAACGATCCTACGTTTACAGAAGCTGCTAAAGTCTTAGGCGAAAAAATCACTAACTATAAAGATAGCAGAGAAGGTATTCGAGATATCTATAGAAAATTAACAAGCCAAACGCCTGATGATCCTATATTGGACCTATTAATGGAATTACAAAAAGTAGAGTATGAAAAATTTAGCCTCTCACCCTCCAAGACTGATGGTTGGCTGAACCAGGGCTTGTATAAAGTTGATGCTGAAAAAAATAAAGCTTTACTGGTTGCAAACTCCATTATTGCAAGTACCATTATTAATTCGGTAGCCTCTATGTATAAAAAGTAGAATCTTAGCTAAATTTTGGATAAGAAGATGATCGATACTGGACTAGATAGAAGACAATTTTTAAAACAAACTGCAATGGGCTTAGGCGCCATTGCTTTTGATTTTATCCATAATAAATCTTATGCTCAGGACCGATTATTACATACGATATCAAATGTTGCACCTAAGGCCAAGCGAATAGTTTATTTGTTTATGGCAGGAGGACCTTCACAATTAGAATCCTTTGATTATAAACCCAAACTGAATGCAATGGCGGGTAAAAATTTGCCAGAATCTGTGCGTCAAGGTCAACGATTGACAGGGATGAGTGCTAATCAAGCCAACTTACCACTGGTTCCTTCTAAATTTGGTTTTAAACCGTATGGACAATCACAAACTTGGGTAAGTGATCTTATGCCTCACACGGCCAAAATAGTAGATGAATTATGTATAATCAAATCGCTTTATACTGAAGCCATCAATCATGATCCTGCCATTACATTTTTTCAAACCGGAAATCAACTTCCTGGCAGACCTTCGATTGGATCCTGGATTAATTATGGATTAGGTACAGACAATGAAAATTTGCCCGCTTTCATTGTTTTGGTTTCTAAAAATGCTTCCAAAGATCAACCTCTATATGCTCGATTATGGGGTAATGGATTTTTGCCTTCTCAATATCAAGGGGTTCAATTTAGATCAGGTCCCGACCCCGTTTTATTTTTGAATAACCCTGAAGGATATGAACATGAAGATCGAAGAAGGATGCTAGATCAATTGACCCAATTAAATAGAAAACAAAATACAATATATCAAGACCCCGAAGTAGAAGCCAAAATTGTCCAATATGAAATGGCGTTCAAGATGCAGACTTCAGTGCCTGAAGTGATGGATGTGTCCAAAGAACCTGAAGAAGTATTCGAGTTATACGGCAAGGATAGTAAAGAGCCGGGTACCTATGCGGCCAATTGTTTGTTAGCGCGAAAACTATTGGAAAAAGATGTAAAGTTTGTACAACTTTATCACCAAGGATGGGACCATCACAATGATCTTCCTACTGGTATGCAGCATCAGTTTAAAGCAACGGATCAAGCCACAGCTGCACTAGTGACAGACCTTAAACGAAAAGGAATGTTAGAAGATACTTTGATCGTCTGGGGAGGAGAATTTGGTCGTACAGTATATTCACAAGGGACATTGACGGCAACTAATTATGGCAGAGATCATCATCCAAGATGTTTTACGATGTGGATGGCCGGAGCAGGTGTCAAAGCTGGATATAGCTATGGTATCACAGATGATTTTAGCTATAATATTGTGGATCAACCAGTGCACGTACATGATTTTCAGGCAACCTTACTTCATCTCATGGGCATCAATCATGAGTTATTAAATTATAAATATCAAGGACGACGATTCCGATTGACTGATGTCAAAGGACAGGTGGTGAAAGGTATCTTGTCTTAATAAAAGAATAAAATTTCTTAGTATTCATCAATTAATATGGTTATGAAAACAAAAACGATAGATCACCTGTGTTCATTCATGTGCACTTTAATTGGATTTCTTTTAATCCTATGGTGGCCGTTGACCATCTCAGCTCAGAAAAAAAAGAAAAGCGAACCTAATAAAGCAAATATCAAATCACCCCTGACTCCTCCCGTCAAAACATATAGTCTCACCTTAGTACTAGAAGGAAGTAGTAAATTTAGAATCATCATCCCTTCGCATCCTACGACCTCTGAAGAACAAGCGGCATTCATACTTCAGGATTATATATTAAAAATCAGTGGGGCTGCTTTGCCCATTTTGAAAGCAGATCAAGCAAGTCATCCATATGAAATCTTGATAGGTCAAAACGATCGATACGGTACATTGGGATTGGCTATAGATCTTTACGCTCTTAAAAAAGATGGATTTATAATCAAAACAGATAGTTCGAGATTGATTATAGCCGGAGGAAGTGGTAAAGGAAGCTTATACGGAGTTTATGCTTTGCTGGAAAAATATATTGGTTGCAGAATGTATACACCCACTGTAAAATTTATCCCCACATTACCCACCATCGTGTTTAATAAGATCGAGGATCTGCAAGTACCTAAAATTGAATTTAGAGATACTCATTATAAATCTACTTGGGACAAAGAATATATAGATTGGCATAAATTAAGCCATGATGAACAGGGTGGAAGGCTTGGGTGGGGAAGATGGGTACATACTTTTAATGAATTATTACCTCCTGATATTTATTTTGATGCACATCCGGAATATTTTGCGGAAGTATTAGGTAAACGATTGTCCACCCAACCCTGTCTGTCTCATCCTGAGGTATTGAATATAGTAAGTCAAAATTTGAGAAAGCTGATTGCACAAAACCCTTCCGCAACGTATTGGTCAGTTAGTCAAAATGATAATCGAGATTATTGCACCTGTGCGTCCTGTAAAAAAATCGATGACCAAGAGGGTTCGCCTTCCGGATCCATTATACGATTTGTAAATCAAGTTGCGTATCAATTTCAGAATAAAAAGATATCTACACTCGCGTATGAATATGGACGACATGCCCCTAAGACTCTAAAACCAGCTGACAATGTCAACATCATGCTTTGCAGTATTGAAGCTTTAAGGCATAAACCGTTGGCAGATGATAGTGCAAGTATAGATTTTGTCAAAGATCTCCAAGATTGGGGTCGCATCGCTAAGGATATTATTATCTGGGATTATGTCATTCAATTTCCAAATTTATTAAGTCCCTTTCCTAATTTGCATGTACTTCAACCCAATCTTCAATTATTTGTAGCAAATGGGGTAAATGCCATGTTTGAACAAGGCAATCGAGAGGTTGGAGGAGAATTTGCTGAACTCAGGGCTTATCTATTATCTAAACTCATGTGGGATCCATATATTAACATTGACTCCGTAATGAATGATTTCTTAAATGGATACTATGGTGCCGCAGGAGTTTATATTCGAAAATATATAGATGAAATGAAATCAGCACTCCTCTTGTCCGGCAAACCATTGAGGATATTTGGTAATCCAATGGAAGTGAGTGAGGGATATCTGCACACTTCATTAATGAAAAAGTATAACGATTGGTTTGATACTGCCGAAAAATCTGTGATGACTCAACCACAGATCCTGGAAAGGGTAAGAATAGCTCGTATACCGATTCAATTTGCTGCTTTTGAGATTGCCAAAAAAAATTGGTATGGGGATCAAGGCGTGTTTGTAAAAAAGAATAATAAATGGGAAGTGCGCACAGAGCTTCGTGCCATGATAGATCCTTTTACAGATTTATGTATTCGTCAAGGGGTGACTCGTGTCAAAGAATGGAGTACCTCTCCTGAAGAATATCGTTCAGCCATGTACCGCTTATTTTCTCAGGGAATGCGTGAACATTTTGCTTTTGGAAAAAAAGTATCCGTGATCAGTCCGGATACTTCAATGGTCGTCAATAAGAATTGGTCTTTGTTGACCGATGGGATCCGAGGCAGCCATGATTATGCCTACAATTGGTTTTCATTTCAAGGGAGCGATCTTGAAGTGGTCATAGATTTGGAAATCCCTCGAGAAATTCATAGGATTGAATCTGCGTATTATCAGTATGGATTTTGGTTGCGTCTTCTGCCTAAACGTGTAGAGTATTTTACTTCGGAAGATGGAACTCAATTTTTATCGACTGGTATGCTCGAAAACACTTTACCTATAGATCAATACGGTGGTCAACAGAGAGATTTTATTTCAGAATTCGAACCTAGAAAAGCTAGGTATGTAAAAGTTAAAGCTTATACCACCGGTAATACCCCTAGCTGGCATCCCGGCGCAGGAAGACCTCCTTATATGTTGATCGACGAGATCGTTGTAGAATAAAAAAGGAAATGGGATCAGATTGTAATCTATCCATGATCAGTTGATATACATCACTTACATGAGGCTTAATTAATTACTGTGCGCAGGGATAGCCTCCATCAATAATTTGTAAGCAAGATCTAAGGCTGTATCACCTGCACGAGCTCCTCGGTAGTGACCCATTCGTACTATGACCAGGTCATGCGAAGGAATGATCGTAGTGGATTGACCGCCGGCTCCCAACATCATATAAGCATCTTTTGGTATCGGTCTATCTCCATCACCATTGATCCAGAAAAATCCTCCATAGATTGGCCTTCCATCATCGACCCAGGGTTGGGCTAAGGTGGATACAAACTTTACAAATTCTTTATCGATGATTTGTTCGCCATTCCATAAGCCATTTTGGAGATACAAATTACCTAACCTGGCCCAGTCTCGAGCAGAAGCAAGTTCATATCCTTGGGTCATAAAATTGCCATAAGGATCTGCCTCCATGGTCATCGTTCGAATTCCAATTTTGTCGAATAAAATTCGTTGGGGATAACTATGATAATTCAGACCTTGTTTCTCCACTGCAAGTCGTATTAAATAATTGGTCAACACGGGATCTGAATTTCGATATCTTCCGACTGTATTTGGAGGCCATTGTTGTGGACGGGTGGCGCTCCAATGAAATGAATTTATAGCTCCTGTATATACATAAAGATGATCAGGATACCCAAGGCTCGGGTCGAAGTCTGGGTCCTGTGGCGCTCTGAAGCGTAATCCACTCGACATATGAAGAATGTCCTGAATTTTTATTTTTGATCGTTCATCTCCAAAATTTTGCCATTCGGGTATAGGCGCAGACTGATCTAATGTATACTTGCCTTGATGTATTAAAATTCCCATCAAAGTAGCTGTAAGACTTTTACCCATCGACCAACTTTCTAGGGGTGTATATTTATTTATGGATTCACCATATCGTTCTGCTATTAACTTTCCTTTGTGCGTGACTACAAATGCAGCAGTCATTCCTTCGCCTTCAAATGCTGCGTCCATAGCTTGTCGCAATTTCGTTTGATTTACTTCCGATGAAATGGAGTCCATGTTTTTGTCACCCATGGGCCAAGGAATGTTTTCTCCATTTGGTATCATTGGAAGGACTTTTTGTGGAATATAATAAATACTATCCTTTCCCTTTGGTAGACTTACACAACCTTGACAATGATCACCCAGATATTTGGCTACTCTTTTATCTCCACCGGGCAAATTGATAGTCACTGTTTTTTTGGTGTGATCTATTATTGGTTTTCCCATGAAAGATCTGGATTCAAACGGAGCTACAAATCCACCAAAATTTTCAGTGGCCAAATCTGCTCCCAATTTTGAAATAAATACTGCAGAACATAAGATCTTAGCGTACCCTGCGGCATAATGACCCAGCGTATCCTGACTAGGAGCAACATATTCAGTTTTTAGCTCTAACGAATCAGCTCTAGCAAGCATTCGTGTGCGGCTGTCTACTATTGGAGCTGGTAAGATTACTTGAGTGGATTCCCTTTTTTTGCACGAACTAAATATGGTGCCTATGCAGAGTAGAATCAGCCAATATATCCTGTACTTCATGTTGAAATGTATTTAAACATGAATATAAGATAAATAGATCAAGCCAGGATGGCTCCTAGAGGAATTTTATAGGTCAAATATTTTTTTGTTTAATTGAGCTATTTCACTTATGCCGGATAAAGCCATGTTCAATTCGAGATCAGCTGCCAGATTCTGTATGAATTCGATCACGCCTTCTGCGCCATTTAAAGCCAAGGCATAAGCATAAGGCCTCCCAATACCTATCATATCAGCACCCAGCGCCAGGGCTTTCATGACATCTGCTCCACATCGGACTCCACTATCGAAAAGGATCGGTATTTTTTTATTTATAACTTGACTGATGGCAGCCAATGCATCCAGGGATCCTATTGCACCATCTACCTGTCGTCCGCCATGATTAGATACATAGATGCCATCCAGGCCGTGCTCTAAAGTTTTTAAAGCGTCATCACGATGTTGGATTCCTTTGAGTATGACAGGTAGAGTAGTAGATGCTTTTATTTGATCTATAATCTTCCAGTTGAGGTCAGGTCTAGAGTAAATCTGTGTAAATGTGCGTACTGTTTTTAATGCTTTCCCTTTTAAATTATCTGAAAACCTGCCTGGTATTCTATTCGACATTTTAATCAAATGTTGAATAATATGTAAGTTGATGTCTTTTTTATCCTTTTCTTCCGTACTCTGATCTACTAAACCTTGGAAGATCGGATCACTGGTATATTGAGCTATGCCTTTCCCCTGAAGAAAAGGCAGAAAACCTAAATTGAGATCACGATACCGCCATCCTAATAAAGTAGTATCTAAGGTGATGACGATCCCTTTTGCTCCAGCTTGTTCCGCTCGCTGGATAAAACTTTTTACCAGCGCATCAGACTTACTGACATACAATTGAAAATACCAGGGTGAACCATTTAATGTTTTTGCGATAGATTCCATAGGTACAGAGGCTTGACTCGAAACCATCATGGGCATCCCTAAAGCTGAACAAGCTCGAGCTACACCAAGATCTGCAGATGGATGAGCTAATTCTAAGACTCCGATCGGGCAGGAGAATATAGGTAAAGGTATATTCAAGCCCATAAAACATGCTTCAATGTTTCTTGCAGAAACATCTTGTAACATTTTAGGCACTACCTGATATTTGTCCCAGGCAGCTCTGTTGGCATTAGCTGTGGATTCCAATCCTGCTCCTCCTGCAAGATACGAATAAGCTTCAGTCGATAGTTTTTTTTGGGCTGCAGCTTCCAATCCGGGAAAATCCAAGGGTATCAAGGGTTTTTTAGCAGCTACCCCTTTTGTATAAATCTGTTTTTGCCGTGTCAGGGCATTAAATTCCATGGATTATGACTTAAGGTCATCATCGATGATATCTGCATCTTCTATGGTATCTTCTTTAGGAAGCGATTGCGAAGACAGTAGATCATTGAGTTGCTTTTTATCTTGTTCTGCCAGTGGCTTTTCAGGGGTAGGTGGTGGTACTGCATTTACTTTTTTGATGTCTACCTCTATTGGCTTGGGAGTTACTGGTTCTTTAGGAGCAGATTTTTTATCGGTATCATCCAGAAACTTTTTGGCTTTATCGAAAAAGTCCTCATGTTTACCCATTAAAGGTTCGGTGAGACTTTTATTTGAGGTGATCGGAGTATCTGCAAATTCCCCTTTAGGTTCTTTCGCCTCGATCGCTTTTTCTTTTTCGATGAATTCATCGATTTTTTGATTGAGGGCTTTACCTTGTTCTTCTGCAACAGCTTTAGCTTTTTCGAATAATTCAGAACCCTTGGTTCGTGCTTTTTCGACTACATTTTCAGAAAAAGATTCTGCTTTTTTCCAGAAATCATCAGAGGTTTCTACGACCTTGCCCCCTAATTCTTTAGCTTCGTCTTTTACTTTAGCAAAGGTTTCAGTCAATTTATCTTCAACTTGATCCATTTTTTTGCGAATGGGCTCGACAAAATCAGACTCTTGTTTTTCTTTTGGAGCTTCAAATGAAGCGCTCGATGGTTGATTCATATGGCTTTTAGTATCCCATAGATCATCGACTTTGTCCAGGACTTTAGCCCCTGTACGACCGATTTTTTCGCCGGCATCTTTCATTAAATCGATAGTTTTGTCAAAGAGTTCTTCCCCTTTTTCTTTTGTGTATTCTGCAGCTTGTTCTACTTGATGTTTGGTGACACCTTTTACTCCAAAAAGCAGTTTTTTAATAGGATCGAATATGCCCATATAGATTTATTTTATACACTCAAATCTACGAAATTATAGGAGAATGACTTTTAGTTTTCGACCAATATCACCATATAGCCTTTTTGAATAAAAATGCCTTATTTTGGTCGCCTCCAGCGATAGTTATAAGATCCCAAGAGTGGTTTTTATCGAGCCCATTGTACTTTATTTTTAGTTAAGGCTATCTTTTATAAACTAGTTTTGAATTGAAATTGATTCATTTGAAATTAAACGAGGCGATTTGAAGGCGCATAGCAGGGCTTTTCTGTAACTGAAAATCAACGAAGTGTAATTTCAAAAGAATCAATTAGATTATTTCTTTAAAATAATCGATCAAACTAAAATAGTTTATAAAAGATAGCCTTAATTTCGTTATAGAAATACAAACCACTTTTATGTCCCATCACCGATTATATTCATCCACTACTTTGATAGTTTTTTTGGCTTTACTTTATTATGGTTGTACTGTCAATAAACTGGGTAATAATTACATCAAAAACTTAAAAATAGTCGACAAACCGATCGTTTGGGACACGCTCAGGAAAAGATTGTCACTCGAATATATGCATGAGCGTCATGGACTGACCAATGTACGGGCTCCATTTATCACTCCGTCTATGGTCGTAATTCATTGGACCGCTATTCCGACCTTAGGGGCATCATTTAATGCATTCAAACCAAGCACGTTGCAAGGTCGAGAGGAACTACAACAAGCTAGTATGCTCAATGTAAGTGCACATTTCCTCGTCGATAGAGACGGTACGATTTATAGATTATTGCCGGAGACTGCATTTGCTCGTCATGTCATCGGACTCAATCACTCTGCCATAGGTATCGAAAATGTCGGCGATGGAGACCAATACAAACTTACAGAACAGCAATTCACTGCCAATGTCAAGCTTGTACAATACTTGCATTACAAATATCCGATAAGATATATAATAGGGCATCACGATTATCAACGATATATCGGTCATCCTCTATGGAAAGAAACAGATCCTAATTACCTCACTGAAAAGTCAGATCCAGGAAATGCTTGGATGAACCGACTTTATAAATCCTTTGAGCAAGTCGGCGTGTATGGGATATCGAGGTTTCCAAAGGAGGTAAATTAGGATGTGGACTCCATGATATTGACTTATTTCCAGATAGTCTAGTATAAATTATTGATGATAAAATAAAATACGTATTCAATATCATCGGATTGCTTCTACTATTGTTCTGGGGTTTTTTAATATTTTGTCAAACCTGTGCTTTCGGTTTTCATAGATTAAATTCCCCTCAATTGCTTCCTGTTTTTCGGAATTATTCAATATATCTTGGAACTCAGCTAGTTAATTTTATCCTTATATTCTCAAGTTCACCTAGCGTGGCAATAGACAAGCTGATATCGACATCTTTTGTAGGGCGCAAATCAACTGCGGCAGGATCATTAACATATAATCCGATCACCGCCCCTCCTACATAAATCACTCGATCATTAAGTTCTGCTAGGGCTGTAGCTATTTTTTTTATTGTCTCAATATTAATTTTGGATTGTGTCATGATATCCTCTTCTTTAATTCCCCAATTGCAGCATTTTTCTCCCTGGCCCTACCTATTCGTAGTGCATCAGTAAGCGCTAACAATTCATACAACCTAGTATCCAATAAACATGCTTTAGGAGCTCCACTATAAAGTGGTTCAAGGGCCTGGCCCCGCACTTTTCCCTCCGCATAAGGCCAAACAATGGATTCGTTGCTATAAAATAGATCAGATAGGGGAGGGGCCGAATATGCTGTATATATACCTCTAACAAGTGCTCCTGGCCGTTGAGGGTACATGTATTTTAATCCATGTTGGAAAAATTCCAGAATGGCCATTTTCATTAAATGTTTTTTATCTTCCGAGATCAGACCTGCGTACACGGATCGGTGCAGACTCTCACTGATCTCGCTCGCGCTTATTCCAAGTTCTAAAGCAAGATCTTTCATCATCCAACTTTGTTTCCCTTTGGCTGCAATTTTCAAAAGGACTACCATATCATGAGGTCTCATACCGCTATGGCTCTTCATTCCTAATTATTTTAAGCTAATATAAGGGTAATTCGCAATTCGCAATTCGCGAATTGCGAATTAATAGCATTTACCCCAAAGCTATGATCTTGCCAATACACTGACTACCTTGCCATGGCATTTTTCTTGAATCTTTCGTTTTCAATGACGAGGCATGCTCGTAATGGGGAGTTTATCTCTTTCATCGAATCATTCAATAATTTTAAATTAAACGACCCGGATTAAGACGGAATCACCCCGATTTGAACGAACCAAGCATAGATATCTACATCTACCCAATGCTCTACGATTTTACCATTTTGAAAACGGAAACATTGGATCTCCGTCCATGTTGCTTTTTTTCCGGTCGCCGGAATCCCAAGGAATTCACCTTTGTTAGTACCAGTTTCGTGAGCTCTGTACATCACCCTGTCACCTTCGGCCAGGATAAATTCTATCGTTAATATGTCATCTGGATAAGCAGAAAACAAGTGATTTAAAAATTTTTTGTACCCATCTGTACCTTTACCGAAAGTAGCTACAGTAGTATTGTGCTCAAGATAATTTGGGTCAAAAAACTCTTCCATCCTCTCATAGTGCCTTTGATTTTTTACTTCTTCAACAAAGCGAAGGACTGTGGCCTTATTGGATTCCTGTTGATTGTTTTGATTGCTCATTTTTAATTGATTTAAAATTATTAGAAACTGTTTGTTTCTATTTAGACCCCTGAGCGATCAAAAACGGTCGGGTTTTTATGGATTATTTTCAAGATAAGTATCTATGGTCTTTTTGGAGTGCTTTAAATGAAATAATTGAAGTTCAGATGCTCCTGAATTAAAGGGATCTATGCCTTGCACGATTTTCAACCGCAATTCGAATAGTTCCTCTTTGTCTTTAGTTTCTGCGTCCTTTACCATTTCTATTTTCATCAGTTCTTTTTGGAGCTCATGTTTGGGATTAAAAAGGCCATTCAATTCACTGCATTGATGGCAAAATCCAAGCTTGTTTACCAGTGAACATCTTAGGTCAAAAATGGAGATCATTTTCTGACGGCTTGAGTATAGTAAATGTTTTACTACTCCTTCTGTAAGATCTAAAATTTCGGTGATTTCGTTTACTTTAAACTCATATATCTCCTTCAATAATAATACCAGCTGCTGTTCAATCGGCAAGGACTTACCGATGCATGCAAAACAAAATGCAATATGTTCTTTTATTTCAAATTCTCCATGAGTTGATTGGGTTCTGATCTGCATCATTTTTTCCAATAATTCTGGAGTGTTGACTGCTGCTGCCTTGCTGATGTCGGTTACGTTTTCAGGCCATAGTTTTTTTGAACGTAAGAAATTCTTACAATGATTGGAGGCAATGGTAAAAATCCAGGTTTTGAGTGAGGAATTACCTTTGAAGGTCTCCAAGTGCTGAAATGATTTTAAAAAAGTATCCTGGACCAGATCATCAGTATCATCTACACTGGCGGTCATTCTAAGTAAAAAGGATTTAAGTTGGGGTCTTAGTTTTTCAAATTCCTCAGTGAAATCTTGTATAGTAGTCATTGGTTGAATTCTTTAAAAGGGATTTTGGGAATGATACTGGAACATATAGGTATATTTAAGAGTATGGACATCTAAAGGTATAATTCAAGATTTAAGTTTCCTGAATTTTTTGGTCTTACTTGTAATTCCTTCAATTATCCCAAGTAACCACTCACTGACACTTCCATATCCTGCAATGGATGTAAAGAATTCTGTTTTAAGAATTTTTTCCCTGTAACTATTTCATACAATTCAATATATCGATCTGAGATTTCATCCACGAATTGATCAGGCATCTCCGGCATCACCTGACCTTCTTTACCTTGAAATCCATGATCCATCAACCATTCGCGTACAAACTCTTTGGACAATTGTTTTTGATGCTCACCAGCAGCTTGCCGCTCTAAATAACCATCCAAGTGGTAATATCTTGAACTATCAGGAGTATGAACTTCATCGATCAATAATATCTGACTTCCATAGTGGCCAAATTCATATTTGGTATCCACTAAAATCAAGCCATGTGCTTTTGCCATCGATGTACCTCGATCGAAGAGCGCTAGTGCATAAGAGGCCATGATATCCCATTCCGCTGTTGTGCAAAGACCAAGTGCGATAGCATCTTCCTTAGAGATATCTTCATCATGACCTACTTTTGCTTTAGTACTCGGTGTAATGATAGGGTGGGGGAAAGGATCTGATTCTTTGAGTCCATCTTCCATAACTACACCACAAAGCATTCGTTTTCCACTATTGTATTCACGCCAGGCATGACCGGCCAGATACCCTCTGACCACAAACTCCAATTTTATAGGGCTACATTTTTTACCTATGGAAATATTGGGATGGGGTGTTGCTTCAAGCCAATTGGGTACGATATCGCGAGTGGCCTCCAAAAAATAAGCTGCTACTTGATTTAATACCTGACCTTTATAAGGAATCAATCGAGGTAAAATATGATCAAAGGCTGATATCCTATCGCTGGCGATGGAAATTAATTTGTCCCCAAGTGAATATACTTCACGTACTTTTCCTCTATAGACTTCTTGACCAGGCGCAAAATGAAAATAAGTGTCACCAATAGGAGTATATCTTGAAGTCATAACCCGAGGTATAAAGCAAATAAAAGGATCAGATATTCTGGGTCACATTTCTATCAAACAGAATGTCTTTGAGCTCTTTCAGCACGGCATACTCATGTGGCAGTACCTTTTTAAAGGCTTCTTTGGCAGCTACAAAAGTGCCAAGCTCCAATTCATGGATTTTCTCTTCGACCACTTTGAGATCGTGTTTGATGAGTCCACGGATAGATGGCAGATCATGCCAATCAGCTTCTATGGCCAGGTTTTTGATCTGATCGATTTGACTTACTTCTAGTTCGATGAGTTTGCCGGCTCTATTAAAAAATCGTTTAGTTTGCTCCTGAGCCTGGCCAGAAGGGATCTTCCATTGATCATTTTCTTTAACGAGTAAAATCTCCAATCCCTTATCATGGAACCTGTAGAAAACAAGTCTAATATCAATCAATACATCGTGCATGGAGGTAAAAATAGTAATTTTTGTTGGAATTGTTGGTTGGAATTTGGGGGAAATGAAGATTGTGAATAAAATCTGTATGCCGGGAGTCGTCAGGTGAAATGCTATGAGGTAAGCTCGGCGGATTTTAAGCGAACTTATTGAGGTAACTTCGATTGATTTTAAAAGCGAGGTTACCTTTCGGCTGCGGCTAGCCTGCGGCGAAGGATAGTCAGAAGGTAATTAAAAGCTGCTTCAGTAATGTCCTCAAGCAAAATGCTATGAAGTAACCTCGCCAGATTTCATTCGAGGTTACCTTACAACTGCGACGAAGGACGATTTTCACAGTCCCTAAAACCTGCATGGTTTCACCAGAACTATTTCAAGTAAAGTGTTTTATTCTTGAAAAATCTAGCGATATTCAAATCTTCACATTTTAACCATATATTTCTTTTCGACGCCCAAGATCAATAATTTCTATGATGAGTAATTTGTCTTGAATAGTGTAAATCACACGATAATCTGCAATTCTAATACGATAATCCTTCTCGAGAACTTAATTTTTCACAACCAAATGGTCGAGGATTATCACTCAACTTGTAGATTGCAGACTTTATATTTGAATAGTAGGGTTCTTGAATTTTTTTAAGTGCTTTTGTTGCTCGATGTTTAATCCTGATTTCGTACATCTATTTTTTTTCTTTCTTTTGGATTCGATCATAGCAAAGGCCTTATCGATTGGATAGGATGGTTCATCCGAAGATACTCCGGCATCAAATAATCGAATATCTTCTATCTCTTCAAGACTTTTTAAAATTGATTTATATTCCTTCATTGGGAGGAGAACTGAAATTTTTTTACCTGCTTTATTAGTAATGAATTGAGGGTCTTTGATTAACATGATACTATTATTTAGGGCAAAATTAATAGAAAATTTGGATGAACTGAAAGTCTATTTTGATAAAGAACCTCACCTTATTATCTTCTACTACCTTATAATAACTCCCAATATCCGTTAAATAATCATCTTGTTCTATATATATTATTTATGAGTAAGTTTAGTTAAAAACCCTTTAAAATATTCCAATAACAATTTTTTTTTTAGTTAATCATACCCTTTATTGCCTAATAACCATTATTATTGTATGTAAGGACTGACATTCTAAAACAGAATATTACTATGAGCAATGGTTCGGAAAGTAAATCAAGCTGCAATTTTACCATAGTCTAAGATAAGTTGGAGTCTATCCTTATTTTCATCAAACTTTGGGTCTATACCA
>JAYSTG010000574.1:0-7590 GCA_043719965.1 Saprospiraceae bacterium
AACTTCATACTACTGTATTCCGTGTGGTATCCTCCTACCAACTCGGTTTCAGATTCGGGTAAATCAAATGGTGTACGATTGCACTCTGCAAAAGCACAGACCAAAAATATTCCGAAACCCAGAGGATGAGTCACTACATTCCAAAAATTCCAATGGCCCCCTACTCCGCCAGCTTGTTGTTCTACAATTTCTTTTAGGCTCAAGGTGCCTGTCGTCATGATCAAGGAAATAATGGCTAAGCCCATCGCGAGTTCGTAACTAATCATCTGTGCAGATGCGCGAATAGCTCCTAACAAGGAAAACTTATTATTGGATGCCCAACCTCCAATCATGATACCATATACCCCAATAGATACTACACCGAATAAATACAAAACACCAAAACTTAAATCTACGATCTGCAAATCATAGGATGCGGTGGATGTGATGATCGTGCCGCCCCAAGGTATCACTACTCCTGCCATGATAGCAGTGGTCATCGCGATACATGGTCCTAGAATAAATAAGGTACGATTGGAGACATTAGGAATGATCTCTTCTTTCATAAACATCTTCACACCATCGGCAAAGGGTTGTAAGAGTCCAAAAGGTCCTGCTCGATTAGGTCCTATCCGATCTTGAATAAAAGCTGCCACTTTCCGCTCGCCATAGGTAGAATAAAGCGCTGCTACCAACATCATAGTAAAAACGCCCAAAACTAATATCAACTTAAAAACTATAATTCCTATCATGGGGTCTGCGGATTTGCGGATATGGGCAATGGTTTTCCTTTTTGAAATCGAAGTTGTCTTTCCACTTCCAATTTCAGGGTTTCAATGTCTGACAATTCGTAATGATTTTGTCCAATGACCGAATCCCGATCAATATGTCTAGGACCCTCGATCATCCAATCTGCAAATTGTTTTTTCTCGAATCGACATTCATTGCAGATAAATTCTTTGACTTCGCCGAATTGGTTTTTACGTGCAGATACTCGAAGTACCTCATCGTCTTTGGTCCAAAGGACCACTTTGCCGCAACATTTGGTGCAGTCCCGATGTGCATCTAACGGATTGGTAAACCATACTCTACTTTTGAATCTAAAGGTCTTATCGGTCAATGCACCTACAGGACATACATCGATCATATTACCTGAAAAATCATTTTCAATAGCTTTTTCGATATAAGTACTGATCTCTGAATGATCCCCTCTATTCATGACACCATGCACTCTATTATCAGTAAGTTGATCCGCTACATAGGTACATCGATAACATAAGATGCATCGAGTCATATGTAGTTTGATATGGTCTCCGAGGTCTGTTTGTTCGAAAGTGCGACGATCTTCTTCATATCTGGTCTTAGCAAGGCCATGTTCATAGGCGAGGTTTTGCAGATCACATTCACCGGCCTGATCACATATGGGACAATCCAAAGGGTGATTAAGCAACAAAAACTCTACTATACCTTTTCTAGCCTCCAATACTTCGGGAGAGGTAATGTTTTGCACGACCATACCGTCCTGGACATTGGTAGAACAGGATGCTACTAATTTGGGCATAGGTCTTGGATCTTTGGCTGATCCCTGAGTAACTTTGACCAGACAGACTCGGCACTTACCTCCACTTCCTTTTAGCGAACTATAATAGCACATCGCCGGAGGGACACCCTTGCCCCCAATCCTACGGGCTGCATTGAGTATCGTAGTGTCAGCAGGTACTTCTATTTCTACACCGTCTATGGTTACTTTTGCCATGATGCGTTTATTCAGTTTAAAACAGGCTGAGCTATTTTTTGTGATACAAAAGATTCTAACTCGAAATGTTTTGGGTTTTTAATCTTCTCAGGGTATATCACATGATATTCGAATTCTTCTCGGAAGTGAAGGATGGCACTGGATACAGGCCAAGCTGCGGCTTCGCCCAGAGGACAAATAGTCTTGCCTTCAATCTTTTTAGCTACATCGATCAATAGATCTACATCGCTCATCTTGCCCATGCCGTGTTCGATACGGTATAATACTTTTTCCATCCAGCCAGTACCTTCTCTACAAGGAGAACATTGACCACAGGATTCGTGGTGATAAAAGCGTGCGAGCGTCCATAGATTACGCACGATACAGGTCGTTTCATCCATGACTACAAATCCGCCAGAGCCTAACATAGTACCGGTCAGAAAACCTCCATCGGCCAAGGATTCATAGGACATCAATCTGGGTTCCCCATTTGCTTTTTTCAATATTAATTCTGCAGGCAAAATAGGTACTGATGAGCCTCCCGCAATTACAGCTTTTAGCTTTTTATCTCTAGGAATGCCGCCGCAGTATTGGTCGGAGTATATAAATTCTTCTACGGGTAGGCCTAATTCGATTTCGTATACACCTGGTTTGTGAATATGGCCACTTGCTGATATCAACTTGGTACCTGTGCTTTTGCCTATACCTATGGATGCATAATCTTCACCACCTATTTCCAGAATAGGGACTATAGCTGCTAAAGATTCTACATTATTGACGACGGTGGGGCAATTGTACAAGCCCATAACAGCAGGGAAAAAAGGAGGCTTTAATCTTGGATTGCCTCTATTGCCTTCTAAGGATTCGAGTAATGCCGTCTCCTCCCCACAGATATAAGCACCTGCGCCAGGATGGGCATATAAGTCTAAGGAGAATCCAGACCCCAGAATATTTTCTCCCAAGAAACCTGCTTTATACGCTTCATCGATTGCTTTTTCAAGAATAGGAAATATCCAAGCAAACTCACCCCGCATATAGATATAAGCTTTATGTGCACCTATTGCATAACTGGATATGATCATGCCCTCTATCAATAAATGCGGTATATGCTCTAATAAAAACCTATCTTTAAATGTACCGGGTTCGCTTTCATCAGCATTACATACCAAATAAATGGGTTTGCCGGATTTGCGATCCAGGAATGTCCACTTCAATCCGGTAGGAAAGCCAGCCCCTCCTCTGCCTCGGAGGCCTGAGGTTTTTACTTCATCTGTCACTTGTTCCGGGGTCATAGATCCCAGGGCTTTACGCAAGGATTGATAACCTCCTTGTGCAATGTATACATCTAATGATCGTATACCGGGTACATTGATATTTTTTAAAAGTAATTGTGGTCCCATATCAGGCATTGGTATGTTTAGCACGTAATTCAACCAATAAGGTATCGATGGATGAAGGTGTTAAGTTTTCATGATAATGTTTTCCGATTTGCATCATAGGAGCAGTACCACATGAGGCTAGACATTCTACGGGTTTTAACGTAAACATACCATCCGGAGTAGTCTCGCCAGCTTTTATATTTAGTTTATGTTTCAAGTATTGAATGATATCATCTGCTCCATTGAGGCCACAGGGTCCTGTCTGACACACTTCCAATACATATTTCCCTACCGGTTTCAAATGGAACATGGAATAAAATGAGGCTACTTCATAGACCTCCACTGGTTTAAGCTTCAAGATAGAAGCTACATAATCCATGGTCTGTGGGCTAAGCCATCCTCCAAACTCGTCCTGTGCTAAATGCAGAATAGGAATCAAGGCTGATTTTTCTTTACCCACCGGATAGCGGGAGATGATGGTTGCCACTCGGTCTGAAGTACTTTTTGAAAATTCAGGCAAGTTATCTGAGGTGGTATGGCGCTGAGTCAGTTTCATTCAAAAAAAAATTCTTTCTATATCTGTTTATTCAATTATGGATATTATGCATCTAATTCACCGGCTATGACATTCATACTACTCATGGTAAGGATCGCATCTGATATTGTGGACCCTTTGATCATCTCAGGATAAGCCTGATAATAAATAAAACAAGGCCTTCTGAATTGCAATCGATACGGTGTACGACCTCCATCGCTGATCAGATAATATCCTACTTCACCATTGGCGCCTTCCACACAATGGTATACTTCACCTTTAGGCACATCAGACTCTCCCATCACTATTTTAAAATGATAGATCAGCGCCTCCATGTTGTTGTATACATCTTCTTTCGGTGGAAGATAATGTTTTGGAATATCTGCATGATAAGGACCAGCAGGCAATTTGGCAATAGCTTGGCGGATAATACTAAGGCTTTGCCACATCTCTTCCTGTCGCACCAAAAATCGGTCATATGTATCTCCATTTTCACCTATTGGTATAGTAAAATCAAAATCTTCATAGCTGGAATATGGATTCATGACTCGTACATCATAGTCCACACCGGTGGCCCGGAGATTAGGTCCTGAAAAACTATAATTAATAGCGTCTGTAGCGGTTATAGCTCCCACTCCGATGGTGCGATCCATAAAGATTCGATTTCGCATAATAAGCTTTTCGAATTCTTTTAATGCCAGTGGGAATTCCTTCAAAAAACGATCTAGTTTAGCCCAAGCAGCAGGTGTAAAATCACGTTCAAATCCTCCTATTCTCCCCATATTAGTCGTGAGTCGGGCTCCGCAAATTTCCTCATAGATCTCATAAGCAAGCTCTCTATGTTTGAATAAATAAATAAACCCGGTCAATGCTCCCGTATCCACTCCCAGTACGCTATTGCATATGAGATGGTCTGTCAACCTAGAAAGCTCCATGATGATCACCCGAAGATATTGCACTCGCTTAGGAATATCGGCTTTAATCAATTTTTCAACGGTCATATGCCAACCCATATTATTGATAGGCGCGGAACAATAGTTAAGCCGATCTGTAAGAGTAGTGATTTGATAAAAAGGTCGGCGCTCCGCTATTTTTTCAAAAGCGCGATGAATGTAACCTATGGTAGGCTCTGAGCGTACGATGCGCTCACCATCCATAATCATTACATTTTGAAATATGCCATGGGTAGCAGGGTGGGTGGGGCCCAGATTGAGTGTAGAATAGTTTTCCTCACCAGGTAAGACAGGAGCTATTTGTTTAAATGTTTCTGTGACTAGGTGCATAACATTATTTATCTGCCAAACATTTCATCTACTTTATCCTCTCGAGTCTGATCCTCCAATGGAAATTCTTTACGCATAGGGAAAAATATCATGTCGTCTACATTGAGGATTCGTCTGAGATCGGGATGACCCTCGAATATAATACCGTAAAAATCATAGGTCTCTCGTTCCAACCAATTGGCTGCTTTGAATACTGAAGTAATGCTAGGAGCCTTGGGTTGATCATCAGAGATATTTATTTTGAGTCGGATGCGTTGATTGGTGGTCAGGCTATGCAGTTGATACATTACAGCCATTTTTTTATCCAAAGGGTAATGTATCCCTCCAAGCGTAGTCAGGTATTGATAGGAAAATTCAGGATTAGTGTATAATTCTTTCAGAATGTGGATAAGTCTAGTGGGGTCTACTGTCACGACAGAAAAATCATATTGGGTGTCTACTCCAAGGATGGCGTCACCAAATTTTTCGTTTAAGAAAGCTACTGTCTTATTCGTTACGGTTTCCGTCATATATGATTATTCTATTCCGTATTTATTAAGCATAGCTTTGTATTCTGCTGAATCTCTCCTACGTAAGGATTCCGTCTCTACCAATCGTTGGATATTGAGGATACCATCTATGATTTGCTCAGGTCGTGGAGGGCACCCCGGTACATATACATCGACAGGGATGATCCGATCTATACCCTGTAACACACTATAGGTATCAAATATGCCTCCTGAACTCGCACAAGCACCTACTGCAATCACCCATCGGGGCTCAGCCATTTGTTCGTACACTTGTCGGAGTACGGGGCCCATTTTTTTAGCAATAGTACCCATCACCATGAGCAAGTCAGCTTGTCGTGGTGAAAAACTTAATCGTTCTGATCCAAATCGGGCAAGATCATAATGTGCGGCCATCGTAGCCATAAATTCTATACCACAACAGGAGGTTGCAAACGGCAGAGGCCAGATGGAGTTTTTTCGAGCCAGGCCGACGACTTTATCTAAGCTGGTAGCAAAAAAACCTGCTCCTTCCAGTCCTTCTGGTTGGGTTGCTAAAGTTATCTCTTTATGAAGTGTTTCCAATATGACTAATATTATTGATCGATTATTTGGTCCAGGTCAAAGCGCCGCGGCGTACTAAATAAATAAATCCTATAAATAATAAACCGATGAACAGCAACATTTCAATAAAACCCTGCATGCCCATTTCTTTAAAGTTAACAGCCCAGGGGTACATAAAGATCACTTCGATATCGAATAAAACGAATAGTATAGCGACCAGGAAATATCGGATATGCATCGGCATACGGGCATTTCCTTTGGATTCGATACCACACTCAAAGGATTCCAATTTGGTCTGAGTCTTACGATTGGGCCCTAATTTGTGAGTGACTACCATCGTAACTCCAACAAAACCAATGGCTACCAGCAACATGTATAAGACTGGAAGTAACTGATTAAACTCTAAAACAGACATTCGATTGGTAATTGTACGGCAAATTTCTGCTTTTTTTTTGATTATTGAGGTGTATGATGAGTATAATATTGGGTGAGTATTGTATAGGAATGAAAGTTGGTAGGATTTGTTGGTTCCTTCTCTCTCATAACTACCATACTGAATATTCGACTTTTAGCTAAAAGGCATGGTAGCTCCTATACATTAAGTAATTATAAGACTGTTGTGATAAATGGAGGAATTAATAGCCCTAATCAAGCCAAATTATTTACGGATAAGACCAAGAATACCTATTTTATGAATCAAATCACTGGCACTACCGGAATATCAAGCAATCTTGGTCTTTCCTATACTAACACAGTCACTGGTAATTTTAAGGACATTTCTATCATAAAATTTGACTCTATGCTCATTGTCAAAAACACTTATGTTAACAGCACTCCAGAGATTGAAACTCTTGAACAGGCATATTTAAGCGAAAATGTTTTATTTTTTAGTGGCTTTTTATCTGGTACAGCTCCAAGAAGGATTGGGAATCATAAATTTTATAACATAACAAAGAATTCAATTGCTCCGTTTACCAGCTACATTTTAACAGATCAGATGCAAACGCTCAGTACCACTTCAGCTTTGACTATTAATTCTGAAACGACCTTGAACTCGGTCTCAGATCATTTGGTTTCGTATAAAAAAACTTCAGCTATAAATGTAGATCCTAATCCATTTATCGATCAGACTGAGATAGTAATAAATGATCCAGCATTATCCAGAGTGGACATCGTAAATAGTCTTGGCATGATGTTATCTAGCTATCCCTTAAATAATCCTGATGGCTATACCAGATTAGCAGTAGATGGAAGAAACTGGACTAACGGAGTGTATTTTATTCAATTATCAGATAAAAATGGAAGGGTTGTGGAGACGAAGAAATTAATGAAATTTTAGGTATCATTAGAATTTGTAAGTCCACGACAAACTAACGCATAGCGAAAGAGATCAAAAATTAGAAGTAATTGGTTTTAGTGTGCTCAGATTCTCTTGTTGGGAAGTATTGAATAGAATGGTAGACATAGATCTACTTTTGACAAACTGGTTGATAAAAAAACTCCACCCCTTGCCGCCTCCGAAGCCCGCCTGTCCCTTTAGCTTTGTAATATGATTTAAAAAATCATATTACTATTAGTATTAATGTGTTTCTTTTTTGCTACTTTTTTCTTTGTTGAAAAACATAAAAAA
>JAYSTG010000575.1:0-7587 GCA_043719965.1 Saprospiraceae bacterium
CGCAACAGGGATATAAAGACTATGGTAGTAGTCAAATTATCCAATACGGAGGATAGGATAAAAGCCAACCAGGATATGATCCATAATAATTTTGATTTGTCTTTGGTCTTAATCCTATTCGTAATGACCTGGAACCCCTTATGCAGGTCCACCAGTTCTACGATAGTCATTGCTCCAATCAAAAAGATCAGGATCTCCGCTATTTTTCCCAAATGGTGCAATACGGTAGCATTCAAGTCATGAGCCCCTGTGGCTTCGGAGGCTTCAAGCGGAATATTAAAAACTGAAATCAAAGTCCAACACAGTACTCCCATCAACAAAGCAGGTATGGATTTGTCCAGTTTTAGAGGGTGCTCAAATACAATGCATAAATAACCCAGAATAAAACAAATAATGATCGCAGTGGCCATAATTAACTCAGATTTGACATCCAATGTAGAAGTAAATCATTGAATTTTATAATCTAGAATTAATGACTGTATCTTTGCAGGCGCAAATGGTCAAAATCGCAGACATAGAACTGGGTGAATTTCCCATTTTACTGGCACCTATGGAGGATGTCAGCGATCCGCCATTTAGAGCGCTTTGCAAGGCTGAGGGTTGTGATTTATTATATACTGAATTCATTTCAGTAGAAGGCCTGATCAGGGATGCTGTAAAAAGTATTCAAAAGCTAGACATTTATCCCGAGGAAAGACCTATAGGCATACAGATCTTTGGGGGCGAAATAGATAGTATGATGAGAGCTATTGCCTATGTCGAAGAGGCCAAGCCAGAAATCTTGGATATCAACTATGGATGTCCTGTGAATGCTGTAGTATGTAAGGATGCTGGTGCTGGCATCTTAAGGGATATTCCGAAGATGATCCGACTTACTAAAGCAGTAGTAGATAACACTCACTTGCCTGTAACGGTTAAAACTCGATTGGGGTGGGATCATCAAAGTATTCGAATTCATGAGGTGGTTCAGCGTCTTCAAGATGTAGGGATCAAAGCCATCAGCATCCATACTCGTACTCGTGCCCAGATGTACAAAGGGGAAGCAGACTGGTCCTATATCGCACAAATAAAAAACGATCCAAGTATACATATTCCTGTCTTCGGTAATGGGGATATCGATACACCACAAAAAGCAAAAGAATACAAGGAACGATATGGCCCTGATGGCATCATGATCGGTAGAGCTAGTATAGGATATCCTTGGATATTTAAAGAAATAAAACATTATTTAGCTACAGGAGAGTCTTTATTGCCTCCTGATCTAGAGGAGCGAATAAGGGTGGTCAAAGCCCACCTGGATTTTTCAGTGAGATGGAAAGGACCTAAACTTGGAGTGTTGGAGATGAGAAGGCATTATAAAAGCTATTTTAGAGGATTGGAGGGCATGAAACCTTTCAGAGAGCGATTCGTATTAGAGCCCGAACCTAGTGGGATACTTGCTATTCTGGATGAAATCTCTGCGCATTATTTACAACCAGAACTGCTCGCAGTCTAATTTTTGATGCCATATCTTTTTAAATCGTGATTTTTAATCTTGCTCCATACGAAAAAAAAATCTTCGAAGTCATCCGTGTTTCAGCAGAGGTCTTAGGGATAAAATGTTATGTCGTAGGTGGATATGTCCGTGATAAATTGCTCGGAAGGCCATCGCCTGATATAGATATTGTAGCTGTAGGTGATGGGATCCAACTTGCCCAGGAAGTAGCAGGTAGATTATATCCTATACCCAGAATCAGTGTATTTCAACGATTTGGTACCGCACAAATCATACACGGAGATCTCAACCTGGAATTCGTGGGTGCCCGCAAAGAATCCTATCGAGAGGATTCCAGAAAGCCTATGGTGGAAAATGGAACCTTGGAAGATGATCTACACCGGAGAGACTTTACGATTAACGCGATGGCAGTCAGTCTCAATGAGGATGATTTCGGACAATTGATTGATTTATTTGACGGGATAAAACACCTTGAACATAAATTAATCAAAACCCCGCTCGAACCAGAACGAACTTTTTCTGACGATCCGCTGCGTATGCTCCGAGGCATACGATTTGCAAATCAATTGGACTATGTGATAGATGAAGACACCTTTAAAGGAATGATCGATAGCGCTCCCAGAATCGACATCATATCTATGGAGAGGATTTGTACTGAGCTGGAAAAAATAATGACTTGTTACAAACCATCTACCGGGTTTAAATTATTACATCAAGCTACTTTATTAAAACATTTTTTACCGGAATTGACAGCATTAGAAGGGGTAGAATACATTGATGGCAAAGGACATAAGGACAATTTTTATCATACCCTTACCGTCTTAGACAATGTATGTATGAAATCCGATAATATTTGGCTACGATGGGCTGCTTTATTTCATGATATTGGTAAACCAGCTACCAAACGATTTAACGGCAAACAAGGGTGGACTTTCCATGGACACGATTTGTTAGGTGCAAATATGCTACCCAGGATATTCAAGCGTCTTAGATTACCGATGGATCACCGGATGAAATATGTTCAAAACTTGGTACGCCTCCATTTACGCCCTATCAGTCTTACCACAGAAGAGATTACAGATAGCGCTATCCGACGTGTGCTCTACGAAGCAGGCGAAGAAGTCGATGACCTGATGATATTGTGCGAAGCTGATATCACCAGTAAAAAAGCGGAAAAAGTAAAACATATCCTCGAAAACTATCAGATCGTGCGATCGAAAATGATTGAGATAGAGCAAAAAGACCAACTCCGCAATTGGCAACCGCCGATTGTAGGGGAAGAAATCATGTCAACATTTGGTCTATCTCCCTCGTTACAAGTAGGCATAATCAAAACGGCCATTCGGGAGGCAATCTTAGATGGGAAAATTGAAAACAATTATGAACAAGCCAGACAGTTTATGTTAGAGGAAGCAGAGAAAATGGGAATAAAACCAGTATAATTAAATAAATTTATTAATTAAAATCAACGACAACAATGAAACAACATTTTTTATTTTTTACAATCAGTATAATAGCCATAGTGAGCTGTAGTAAAGATCAATTAACCAAGGACGACGACATACTTCAAGACTATATCCAGGCGAAAAGCCTCAAAGCTACCAAACACGCTTCTGGTTTATATTATATCATTAATAAAGAAGGAACAGGCGCCAATCCTTCTTTAAGCAATACAGTGACGGTACATTATAAAGGGTTTTTAACTGACGGTACTCAATTTGACGGCACCACTTCTAACCCTATCACTTTCCCATTATCCAATTTGATTCAAGGATGGCAAATCGGGATACCATTAATTAAAAAAGGAGGTGATATCAAATTATTAATACCAAGCACATTAGGTTATGGTACCCGAAGGTCAGGGTCTATAGCGCCTAACAGTGTATTAGTTTTTGATATTCAATTAGTGGATTTTAAATAAAAATGACCTTGGATTAAAATTTCGATTCTTCAAGCTTCATCTTGGAAGCTTTACCTCGCAGCGTTACTTTGAATAAATTGGAATAATCTGAGTCGTCTATAGTTTTGATCTTATGAGAAAGCCCAAGTGCATCCAATAAAGTGATCGTAGAATTACTATGCCCAACGATTAACACATTTGCTTTTTGTTTTTTAATGAAAGCAGCAAAATGGGGCAATGTATCTGTTGCATAAAATGAAATCGGTATTTTTTTCAACTCACTCAAAGGCGTTGCAGTCTGGATAGTTCGTTTGAAGTTAGTACTATAAATGGCCTTGATATGTTCATGAAGCAACATGTTTGTTAGCCTGGCGGCTCGTTCTTTCCCGACAACACTCAACTCAGGGTCTATACTGTTGTCAATCTTTTCAGCGTGCCTTACGATAAATAGAGTGGTGGTCGGCGCACATGAAATGTACAAAAATAGAATTAGGGTTAAAAATGATAAATTTTTCATCTTTTGGATTTGATTTTGGATACGATAGAAGATGCTACTCGATAAGAAGCATTGTCAGGTTGCAATAATGTGTTTAACTGGTGATATTGAGATTGAATAAAGTCGAAATCTAATTCACGTGTGGCTTGAATTAATTTTTCTTTTGTAAAATCATATTGAATTAATTCTGGGATTAATGGTCGATTTAAAATCAGATTGACTAACGAGATATACGGCACTTTCACTAATCTTTTTGCTATATGATACGATATAGGATTGCCTGTGTAACAAACCACTTGGGGCACTCCGAATAACGCAGTTTCCAATGTAGCGGTACCTGAACTCACCCAAGCCAATGAAGCCAATGACAATACGGTATACGTTTGATTTTGAATGATAATGGGAGAAGTAATATTAGATGCTCTTATTATTTCTTCATATAATCCAATCGGCTGAGCGGGAGCGGCTGCAATGACTGGGGTATAATCAGGAAATGCCGAAGCAGCTTGCAAAAGCAGCGGTAATATCCTGGTAATTTCTTGATATCTACTACCAGGCAATAGCGCCAATATTTTTTTACCTTTCAATAGATCGGCTGTTGTAGGATGAGGTTTGAAATCCTGAACCGTCTCCAATAAAGGGTGACCTACAAATTCCGGAACGACTTCATATTTCTTGTAGAATGAATTTTCAAAAGGAAGGATAGTGTACAATTGATCGACATACGATTTGATTATTTTTGCTCTTCCTGGTTTCCATGCCCACAATTGAGGGGAGATGTAATAATATACTCGATAATTTTTCATTTTAGCCCACTTGGCTATACGAAGATTAAAACCCGGATAATCTATCAATAGTATTGCATCGGGTTGAAATGATTCAATGTCTTTTTTGCAGTATTCAAAGTTCCTGTAAATGGTTCCAATATTTTGAATTACTTCTACAAAGCCCATAAAAGCAAGTGCTCTATAATGTTTTCTGATTTTTGCCCCAGCAGATTGCATTAAATCTCCTCCCCAGGCATAGAGGTCTGCTTCATGATCTAATGTAAAAATTTGTTTTACGACATTGGAACCGTGAAGATCTCCTGAGGCTTCGCCGGCGATAAGGTAATATTTCATTTAAAATATTTCTTTGCCATATTTGGCTATCCAGACTACTACACAGATAAAAGTAGCGATGGCCATGCCTCTCATGCTTTGGTTCCACCTTAGCTTTGCAAAAGTCTGCATCATGAGAATATTGAAACACAAACTTATTAATGCTAAAGTTCGAGGTCTTAATAAGTGAATGGTCTGGACATCTGATTTGGATGATAATACTCCTAAGCTTTCGAACAAAATAATCATTCCTGCAAACAGCAGCACGGGAATGAAGGTACCGGCAATGAATCCATTCAACCAACGGTCGATATGGAATATTCGGATCATAAGATTTTTCATGTCTCAAAATACTTTAGTGGATCAATAGCTTGATGGCGAGTAAGATTATGGCCCGATGGGACTATAGAGATAAAGCCGTTTTTCAAAGCCCATTCATCAGTGCCTTCTATATCATCTTCAGTCACAAACTTGCCACTGAGCCAATAATATTTCTGCCCCCGAGGATCTTTGCCTTCCTGAAATTCTTCTACCCATCGACCTTCAGCTTGACGACAGACCTTGATACCTTTGATATCCTGCCGTTTTAGTTTAGGTATATTGACATTAAGTAGGCTGGTATGCACCAGTCCATGTTCCAAAGTCTTTTCTATGATAGATCGGATGTATGATTCAGCTGCTTCAAAATCGGCATTAAACGAAAAATCCAACAAAGAGAATCCTATAGAGTCAATACCTTCAATGGAGGCCTCCATAGCTGCTGACATCGTACCGGAATAAATAATATTAATGGATGAATTAGCCCCATGATTGATTCCTGAAAGACAAAGTGCAGGTTTACGTTCTTTCAGTACTAAATGTTTTGCAAGTTTTACACAATCCACAGGTGTACCGGAACATTCGTAAGCTTCTATTGTACCAAATGTCGTGACGGGATTGATGCGCAAGGGTTTTTCCAAAGTGACCGCATGGCCCTGCCCGGATTGTGGGCTATTCGGAGCAACGATGACGACCTCTCCATAGGATGAAGCTATATTGACCAAGGCCTTGATACCTGGGGCAAATAGACCATCATCATTGGTGACTAATATGAGTGGTTTTGACATGAAATTAATTGTAAAAATAGGCCAATTATAGATGTTCTTGGGCATGGATGCCCAAATAGCTCATTTTCGATAGAAAATAAGCGTAGTAAAGCAGGCCTATTTTATTTTTATCTTTACCCGTAAACATGGAAGCAGAAGATATCATCCAATCTATTCAAAAAAGACAAGTTTCACCACTGTATCTTCTGCATGGGGAGGAGCCTTATTTTGTCGACCAAGTATCTAATTATATTCAGGAACATCTTTTGACCGAAACCGAACAAGTTTTTAACCAGCGGATATTCTATGGTAAAGAGACTGACTACAAAACTGTAGTCGATGAGGCCCGCCAATATCCTATGATGAGCAATCAACGCCTGGTCATCGTGAGGGAAGCTCAAGATATGAGGTCATTTATGGAGCTAGAATCGTACTTTGAAAACCCTGTGCCTTCGACGATTCTGGTCCTATGTTATAAATATAAAAAATTGGATCAGCGTACGAAGGCAGCAAAAGCTATAAAACAAAATGGGGTAGTATTTGAATCAAAAAAATTATACGAAAATCAACTACCTGCCTGGATCGTAAAAGAAGCTCAACGACATGAACTCAAACTCCAACCCGAAGCCGCTCATCTAATCGCTGAATACTTAGGCTCTGATTTGGGGGGCATAGTCCAAAACTTGGAAAAAATAAAACTTGCAACGTTACCTGGGCAACCTGTGACCTCACAGGATCTTGAACCCATTGTAGGCATTCACAAAGAGTTTAATGTCTTTGAATTGCAAAAGGCTTTAGGGATACGGGATTATAAAAAAATATACCAGATTACGAGCTATTTTGAATCTAATCCCAAAGGGAATCCGATGGTGATGATCATGGCTTCATTATATAATTTTTTCATGAAACTGTATGTAGCCAAATCCGGCGATCATAAGAATGATAAAGACTTGATGGCTGCTTTACAACTTAAAAGTAGCTTTTTTCTAAAAGAATATAAGGATGCACTGCGGCAATACAGCATGGTTCAGTTAGAAGCTATATTGATATTATTGAGAGAATACGATTTAAGATCTAAAGGGGTAAATGACAAAGGGACTTCGGAAGGTCAGTTGATGAAAGAAATGATTAGCAGGATGATTATGTGAGGGAAAGCTGTTTAAATAGAATATTAAGTTTCTTTTTTTGACTAAAACTATTAATATCCAAAAACGGCATTATATTTGCCCTGCTTTAATAGATAAACAATGAAAACAATAAACAATAATTGGTGGTGGCACTCCTACACTCCTCGGATGGTCTGAATTAGCCTATTATTGTAATAAAATATAATCATAAAAACGGCTTGTCGGTTCATCCGACAAGCCGTTTTTAGTTATCGAACCATATGGAAAAAATAAAAATATATGCTCAATGTAGAAGGCAACTGGCCGATACGGTCACGCCGGTGAACCTCTATCTAAAACTTAGAGATCATTTTGATGAGTCCATGATGCTGGAGAGCTCCGATT
>JAYSTG010000576.1:0-7582 GCA_043719965.1 Saprospiraceae bacterium
TATCACAAATCCCGATCCAAATCCAGACTGCTCCACGATTTCCTTCGTCCGGCTGTTTCGCATTTTTTTAACCACTTTGATGTGAACAACCGCCTGAGCTGTTTGTTTCACGACCCCAGTGATAGTGGAGGAGTATGCATCCAATAATTGTGCATCGAATGCCATGACTGTCTGAAAGTGATCTTGGTATGGTGACATAACTATTTTTAAATCAACAATCAAACCAAATAGATTGTTCGGAAATTTTGTCCGGTGCACTGAAGTCTTTTAGGCTTGCCACTATACTACTTGTTTAATAGTCAATGCCCCCTTTTTTAAAATTTCTTTAGTCTTAAGTTACGTGCTGGGCTTGCTGTTCATACGAATCGATACTGTTTGTTGTCAGCACGAGGGTAAGTAGAAGCAATTTACATTTAAAGCGATGTCGGTTCAAGTTTGCAGTCAGCCCGTGTGGTGGAAAAACAAATTTGTAAAAAAAGGCAGGGTGGACTTTTTGGGTGGCGAAAAAACACTCTCTTAAAATATGGCTTGTGGCGTTGGCTTGTAACGTTTTTTATGAGTGTGTTTTCTGTGGGAGGGCTTTCTTTCCATTATCTGTTGAAATTTTTTTAGAACTTTGATGGCGACAATTCGTATAATTTTCGTAGTTTTGTCGCCAAGTATGAAATTTGATAAATCACTTCGTTATGGATAATGTATTTGCAAACAGATTGAGTTCAGCCCGAAAAATGGCAGGTATGTCATTGCAGGATTTGGAAAACAAACTTGAAAAGTATGTTACTCGTCAAACTCTGCATAAATACGAACAAGGTAAAATGAAACCCGACAGTAAAGCATTGCTTGCAATGTCAAATGTGTTGGGTGTTCCTGTTGACTATTTCTATTCTGTTCCAACTGTTAAGGTGGAATTGAAAAATGTTGACTACCGAAAATATTCCTCAAAGATTTCTAAAACAGAACAAATAGCTGTTGAAGAAAAAGCAAAGGAAAATTGTGAACGCTATTTAGAATTAGAACACTTGATTAACCCAAGTGAGAAAGCAGAATATTTTGCTTACGAAAGTGTCATTGAAAATGCTGATGATGCTGAAACTGCTGCAAAAAAATTAAGAGAAGTTTGGAAACTTGGTTATGACCCGATACCTGATGTCGTTGAAATGTTAGAGGACAAAGGTTACAAAGTAATTGAACTGAATGCTCCTGATGGTTTTGATGGAATGAAAGCAGATGTTGACGGTAAAAAAATAATTGTCTTGAAAAAAAGTGTAAAGCAAGGCGAAGATGTTGTAAGAAAAAGATTAACCGCTTTGCATGAGCTGGCACACCACTCTTTAACTTTTTCAAAAAAACTTTCTGATAAGGAAATAGAAAAATTATGTCACACTTTTTCATCTGCTGTGCTTTATCCTGCTGATATGGCAAAGAAGGAATTGAGTAAAGATCGTTTCCATTTTTATCAAAATGAATTGCTGCTGATTAAAGAAAGGTGGGGTATTTCCTTCTCTGCTGTTTTTTCAAGGGCTTTGCATCTCGGCATCATCACCAGTTTTATTTACAAGCGTTTCAATATTGGTTACAGAGAAAGAGGATTGCACTTGAATGAACCGGGGAAATTTATGAGCAAAGAAAAACCTGTGAAAATGCAACGGTTGGTTTACATGGGTTTGTCAAAGGAAATACTAACTATTAACGAAGCAGCATACTATCTCGGAATGTCGGCTTGGAAATTTAAAGAACAATTGCATCAGATAGTATGAAACTAATTATTACAGATAGCAGTGTATTTTTTGACATCATTAAGATTCAGGCATTGCCTGAATTCTTTGCGTTGGATTTTGAAATATGCACTACAGATTTTGTAAAAGGTGAAATTTTAGAATCGGAACAGAGAGAGCAGATTGAAATGTTTATTCGTTCACATCAGCTAATTGTTTTTGAGTTGAGTGAACAGGAAATTGAAGAGATAGAAAAATTTAAAACGAAGCGATTTTTCAAAACGCTGATTGACAAAACAGTTTTGTGGAAAGCAAAGCAATTGAAATGTCCGTTGCTTACTGGTGATGCAAAGTTGAGAAGTGAAGCGATTGAACAAGGTGTTACAGTACATGGAAGTTTGTGGGTAATACAAATTATGGTTGAGAGCAAAGTAATAACAGCAAATGCAGGAATTGAATTTTTAGAAAAACTTAAAATCAGCAATGACCGTTTGCCATTAGATGAAATTGAAAAATTGATTAAAAAATTAAAGCGTTAAGATTATGTCAAGAGAACATGTAAGTCATACTGATATTGCTCAGTTTGCAAAGGACAAGGTTAATTTACCTAAAGAAAAAGCTGATGATTATAGAGAGCAAGCAAAAAGTTTAAGCGATAGAATAGAATCATATATTGGAGAACATCCTGACTTTACAATTAAGAGAATAATGTTGTCAGGAAGCCTTGCAAAGGGTACTTCATTGCGTTCTTCAAGTGATGCTGATGTTGCCTGTTACATAAGTGGTGCTGATGTTCCAAAAGATATTAAAGCACTCTTGGAATATTTGGCTGAAAAACTAAAGACTGCTTTTCCAAATTTTAAGCCTGAACAAGTAAAACCTCAAACCTACTCTGTAACTGTGTCATTCGTAGGTACTGGACTTGATGTTGATATAGTCCCAATACTTTATGATGGAAATAAGGAATGGTATGGAAATTTAGTAAGTCAAGATGATGGTTCTTTTCTTGAAACCTGCATTCCAAAGCATATTGAGTTTATAAAGAGCCGCAAGAAAAAACAAGAAACACATTTTGCTCAAGTTGTACGGCTTGCAAAATTTTGGGTGAAATATTTAAAGTCTGAAAACGAAAAGTTCCGATTCAAATCTTTTATGGTTGAATTAGTATTGGCTAAGTTATCAGATGAGGGAAAAGATTTTTCAGATTATCCCGAAGCGTTGCAGCATTTCTTTACATACTTAGCGAAAAACAACATTAAAGATTTGATATACTTTACAGATTACTACGCTGCAAAAGAGTTAGGAGAATTTAAAGACCCAGTTAGAATTATTGACCCTGTGAATCCAAAAAACAATGCGTCAAAATTATACACAACTGAACAAGCTAAATTAATTGTTGAAGCTGCTATTGATGCTGGCGATGCTATTGATGCGGCTTTGGCGGCAACAACAAAACAAGCAACCGTAAATTATTGGCAAAAAATTTTCGGACCAACATTTAATATTTAAAAATCAAAAAGATGAATATTACTTATACAAGTACAGGAGTACAAACATTTACAATTACACATGCAAGGCATATAGCTTCAAAAGTTGCAACTGATTTAAAGCGAATGCAACGATTTTATGGTAATCCGTCAGATGAAAGAATTCAACAATTTGAAACAGAAGTTATTGAGTTACTTAAAGTAGGTTATCTTGAAAGAGTAACATACGGTTATCAAAAAGATGGGGATTGGATAGCACCGACTTTGCGATATACATCAAAAGATTTAGCGGGAATGATGGGAACTGATGATGACCCGGGAAGAGTTCCAATCGGATGTGATATTAGTGGTGCAGTTTTTAAATCATTTTTATCATATAGCTCAGCTTGGGAAAAACTGTCTCTGGAAGAACAAAATAATTTTGAAAAGACTCTTCCATTTCAAAGAAGCAATGCAAATGAGCCAGGAGTATCGGGTTATATGAGTACTGATAAAACATATTCGTCAGGCGGTAGAGCATTAGAACGTTCATCAGTAAAAAATTATTAATGGAATCAGTTAAACCAAATTTTGAAGAATTATTTGAGCAAGCAATTAGCTATCCTGACCCTGATATGCAGGAAAGACTTGCTAAATTAGTTGGTCTTGATGCTGAGAAGGAGCATTTGACTAAAACTCTTGGATTGTTAGTTAATCCTGAAGGGTTAAAGAAATGGGTAAATCAATATCACCCTAATGCAAAAAAAATTACTGATATAGTTTTAAGGCGACCACCTTTAATTGTGTTAGCAGGTGATGTAGGTTCAGGTAAATCTGAATTAGCAAGTACAATAGCAGATGCAGTTGCACGACAAGAAAAAATAGACATCACTTTATTTCCACTTAGTCTATCTACAAGAGGGAACGGAATGGTCGGACAAATGACTCAACTGATTTCTGCTGCTTTTGATTATACCGTTGAGAAAGCCAAAAAACTTCAAAGTGATACAGGCAAAAAAAGAGGTGCTGTAATATTGTTAGTTGATGAAGCAGATTCTTTGGCTCAATCTCGTGAAAGTTCTCAAATGCATCACGAAGATAAGGCAGGCGTAAATGCTTTTATAAGAGGAGTTGATAGTCTTGGAAATGGGAAATTACCTGCGGCTGTAATAATGTGTACAAACAGACCTAATGCACTTGACCCTGCAATAAAAAGAAGAGCCGCAGATATTTTTTATTTCAAAAGACCAAGTAAAATTGAGAGACATAAGGTTTTGTTTGAAACACTATCTGAACTTGGGCTAACAGAGAATGTTATAAGTGTAATCGTTGATGTTACAGGCTCACAAGGAGAGCGGGAATATGGATTTACTTATTCCGATTTAATTCAACGATTAATTCCTACTATTATATTAGATGCATATCCAAACAATGCTGTAAATGGTGAAAGAGGAATTGAAATAGCAAAATCAATAATACCAACAGCACCTTTTAAAGAACAATAAAGTATGAGTAAAACATATAACAATGGCTAAGAAAAAAAATAATACACATCAAATTGACATGAGGCAACTTTTCATGGATATGCAAGAAACTATGAGGAGCAAGTTAAAAACTTTAAGAAAAAATATTAAACATGAACCTACTAAAGGAGAAGGTTCTGAAACTGTTTGGATTAAATTTTTTGAGAAGTATTTGCCAAAAAGGTATTCAGTTGCGAAGGCAACAATAATTGATAGTAATGGTAAAACAAGTGATGCAATTGATGTAGTGATTTATGATAGTCAATACACACCATTTATTTTTAACGATGATGGAGTTAAATATATTCCAGCTGAAAGTGTTTACGCTGTTTTTGAAGCAAAGCAAGAAATCAATAAAGGGTTATTGGAATATGGAGGAAAGAAAATTGAAAGCGTTAGAACTTTGTATAAAACAAGTGCAAATGTTGTAGATAAAGGTGTTTCAAAAGCACCTCTCCAACTTTTTACAGTTTTAGGAGGATTTCTTTGTTTAGAAAATAGATGGAAAAAATCTATCAGCGATACAAAATCATTTAGAAGTTGTATGGAAAAATTAAATAGAGACCAACTCGTAAATATCGGTTGTGTTTTAAATGATAAATCATTTACATCAGAATCAAACGCAACTGGTTTAGAAATTAAATACAGTTCACCAGATGAAACTTTAATATACTTCTTTTTAAAACTTGTGTTGGAACTACAGAAGTTAGGAACGGTAAGACCAATAGATTTAAATAAATACATCAACCAATTAAATTCACAATAGCAATAATAGAAAAACACAATATACAATTAACGGTACAATTGGCGTAACACTTGTGTCGGATTTTTATAAATGCTTTCAATCAACTCAATAGAATTGGTGAAAATGCCGAATTAAAATTTGATCAGTCAGGTTACGTAAGGATACGGCATTGATCCTAAGGTAAAGGCGCTAGCATCATCGCCGATCATCACCATTGCTGATATTGATCTGTATGCCGTCGCGTTGCTTTTTGAATCCTCGTATCGAATACGCCATACCCAACATGACATATCTACCTAAAGCATTGGTCTGTTGGAGTTCCAGGTAATTGAGTTGACTGCTTCTGCTGATGCCTTTATTTCGATCCAATAGATCGAATATAGTCAGCATAGCTTTGAGGCGCTGATCTTTACCCAGATATCGAGTCAGGCTCACCTTCCATAATGGCACAACCAGTTTATCAGTTTGATTGGATTGGGTATAGGATAGATAGTCAAACTCACTATGGATAGCCCAGCGCTCATTGGGAGTATAGGTGATTTCGCTGAATAAATTGGTCTCTTTGTACGTTTGATTCAAGGCCTCTTGTTCAGAATAGTTAGTCTGGCTGCCGCTTAATTTGATCCCTACGAGGGCATCTATTTTTTCTTTGCGTCGATTCTCTAGAGACAAAGTCACTGCATTACCAAATCGGTTGACTTTATTTTTTTCACTATTGATAAAGAGGATACTATTGGCCAGTTGAGACCTCCATCTTATTTTGGTGACTATTTTTAGAGGGCGTATTGGAGTGCTGAATTCTATATTGCTGCGCAATGCTTTTTCATCTTTGACATTGACGGGTTGTATAATCCGACGATACAGGCTATCAATCTCTACCAAGTCGGTTATTTTGTTCTGAGTATAACTGGCGCCAAGACTTCCAAAGATGGATGTAAACGTAAATTGTTCATATCTGAAGTATGAAGAGTTTAGAATGTGTTGATATTCTGGTCTAAGTGAGGCGTTTCCAATATAGATATTCAATGGGTCGACATTATTGCTAGTCGGCTGTATTTGTTGTAGGGAGGGTTCCTGCACCCGGGTCGAGTAATCAAAATTGATATGATGTGCCGTGCCAAGTTCATATTGCAGATTAGCTTCCGGCAGCAGTCGGGTATACTTTACTTTGATGGGATTTTCGGCATCGATGATTCTACCTTGAAGCAGGGATTGTTGTAACATCAGGCCATAAGACAAATGATATTTCTCCCGATTTTTGATCATACGCAGGCCGGTGCTCAGCACTTCATACCCACGATTGTAGTTATTAGAGAGCAGATTATTTTTGAGTGTAATGCCCGGATCGATGATATCATAAAAATCCGTGATGGTTTTATTTCGACTATTCGATGCGTAGCCGCTTAACTCTAAAAATTGTTTTTTAGCTAAAGGCTCCGTATAGGATATTCTGGCATCCCATTGTGTGCTTCGATCGGTATAAAGTTGATCTTGTAATAGGGTATCGATGTAGGGTTGACCTATATAATATTGATTGAGTGCATTGAGATGACCTTCGCGGTCCATCAGACCTTTTTTGCCAGACCCAGTCCAACTGATCGATCTTCCGGCCTTTCTAAACTTACGTTGCCAAGTCAGAGCGGTATTAAAACTATAACCAATACCGTCTGCCAGATATTGACGCATGCTTTGATTGACAGGATTGTTTTTTGTAAGAAAAGTCAGATTATTCAACTCGCTGTCGAATCGATTGTCATTCCATGATCCTGTGCCACGCAAGACCAACTGTTGAAAAGAATCTAACTTAGATCGCAACCTGAAGGTAATATTATGGCCATCGTTATTGCTGATCCGATCTTCATCTTCGTCACTATTATAAGCTTGCTCACTCAAGAGAGATTGGCGCTCCGATGATTTGACAAGGTTATTTTTCATACTATTCAACAGATAGCTGGCATTCAATTCTGTTTTGGCATTTAAACTCTTATTAAAATTAAGGCCTCCGGCAAGAGATCGTTGTATTCCCTGCACAGCTGCGCCACCGATAGGGAGTCCACTGCCACCGATTTCCAACTTCATACTGTTGCCACCTCCTGACATCATAGATCCTATACCCCCCGTAAAATCGATGTA
>JAYSTG010000577.1:0-7562 GCA_043719965.1 Saprospiraceae bacterium
CAGAGAAGTTAAGCCCCTCAGCGCTGATGGTACTTGGGTATCCCTGGGAGAGTAAGTCGTTGCCAGCATATTATAATTAAGTCCTTCTGTTTGTTCAGAGGGACTTTTTTTTTGTCTAGTATTGAGCTTCGAGAAATGAGCCTCGAGACACGGGAATCTTTGTACCAGCCATCTTTTGGCGAAGAACATGGAATAAAAATTAGTAAGTCTAATTGCCCGAGAACTTATTTTTCTCGATTCTATCCTCACTCTAAATTCAAAACGAACTTGCTTGGTGACTATAGCGAGGGTGAACCACCTCTTCCCTCCCGATCGCTATCGGGACGAACAGAGAAGTATTTGCGACGCCCCTCGCTCCTTGATGGAGCTGCTCCTGGATGGAGCTAGCGCTGATGGTACTTGGGTATCCCTGGGAGAGTAAGTCGTTGCCAGGTTGCCTGCAACCGGCATATTATAATAAAGTCCTTCTGTTTGTTCAGAGGGACTTTTTTTTTGCCTGGCATGGAGAAATGAGCCCCGAGAAGCAAGAGCTTGGTACTAACCATCTTTTGGCGAGGAACATAAATGGAATAAAATTGAGTAACAATAATTAGGGCTTGCTGAAATGATATCGAAAACAAATGCATAATCACCATACTGGAGCAGAAGGTATAAATGCGGCACCACCCAGTCGAACATTCTGCGTGCGCGTAAGGTGCTGGAAATTCTCTCAAGCTTGGACTATGTCGACATGAAACGTGTGGCCGCGCACGGTTACAGCAATGGCGGGTTCGTCACAACAGCGACAGTGGCGACTTATCCGTCCGCCTTTCGTGTCGCCTCCCATGCACATAATCACCAATGAAATGCTCAAGGACCTTGATGCATTGTATGAGGAAACAGAAGACTTGGGAATCCTGGGGAAGTGGCATAAAGGCCTGAATATACTTGTAGATGAACTTCGGAGTATTCGACAACTGGTGGAATCAAGAGTGATCGTAAAAATTGAGGGAATGGAGACGGTTCTGACCTCTTGGAAGGATTTCTACGATTGGGCACACGCACGCTTTCATAAGCTCGAAGACGGTGCTGACCGCTGGATAGGGGATGATAACTGATCCCAGATTTCTTAGCTAATAATCAAGGACGAGACTTACCAACTGGAAATCTTGCCAAAGCAGATAGCAGTAGTAAAAAATGGCCATACACATTTACTGGAATCATAATTGTCGTCTTGAAATAGAAAAAAGTAAACTGTTATAATGTATGGCCGTGACAAATATAGGTCAATTGGGTTATTTTAGATCTAATATGTAAAACTTTAATACTTTATTGAATTAACATTTCTTGTAAAAAATGTTAAGGAAAGTATCTAAACGAATTCTGAATCACGCCATTGTTTTTTTAACTCTTTGAGTTCCAGTTTATCTAAATCTTGCTCTATAGATTGTGAGATTGAGTCGGAAAGCACTGACTTGTTGGATTTTTCTTTATTAAGCATATATTGGATTCTTTCTTCGCGATCTCTTATTTTTTCAAGTTCTTCATAGAATAGTCTTTCTTCCCAGTCTTTACCGAATCCAGGCCAACCGAATACTCTGGCATATTTAAACGCCATGACCAAGGATAATGCTAACACTGGGTAAATGGACCAAAACTCTTGTCTGCTGCTCACAAAATTTAAGGCCATTAGAAAACAACTTATGGCAACCCAAATAAACATAAATCTATAAAAGGATTTCAGTTCTTTGACCCTTTTTTCTGCTTTGAGGTAAGTAAGCGTTTTCTTATCCATTTTTATTTTTATTTATTCCAAAAATGCAGTAAATATCAATGAATTGCAAAGGATTTTAGAATTGAATCGACCAAACACACTTTATTTCTTATCGAGTAAAGATCTTGACATACTTCCAATCAAAGCACCTAAGCCTGATGAAACACCTCCTATAAGTCCAGTAATTCCTATCAAAGTAAATACATTAAGGTTACCGAATAAAGTCCCAATTTTAGATGAAAGCCTAGAGGACGATGTGACATCTGCCCTGTAGGCTACAATCATCCATAAAAGAGCACCTAAAATTAAATATAGTACAAATGATTTGGAAGGCTTGGATCTACTCAAGAATGCGCATAAAGCTGCTATGAATAGTACGCCATACCAAGGAAAATAGGGTTGAAAAACAAATCCAATTATTAAAAAAAATACTGGTATAACAAATTGATATTTAGTCATTTGTGATTATTTTAAAAATCTTTGGGTGTTTCCTTTTGCAGCTATGCTTTTATTAAAAGGAAAGAAAGCTGTCTGGTATTTCCCTGATGCCCAATCATCAATCATATTGTCATAATATTTTGATCCGGGATTGCCGCTTTGTCCACCAGGATAAATAACATGGGCTATGGTCGAATCGTTTAACTCGACGATCATACGCCAGGAAGGACCTGAACCATTATAAACAGCATTTAAAGCATCTGCAACTCCGCCAATGTTGACATTCTCCCTTGAAAAGCCAGGCAAATTTGCCATGTGTTGAATTTTAGGTTTTGTAAACTCTCCCCAAGTATCAATACCCAAAGATAAACTTTGAACTTCAGTTACCGCTTGTTGAAAAGAAGCTGTAACGATTTCTTTTGCAGTTTCTTTGAATGGAGTTGAAACTATGTCTAAGATTTGATGATTTGGGAAGTTAGATAATAAATCTTTTGTGAAAAAAGTTTCAGGATACATCAGATATGATGAATCAGCAGAAGTATAAAGTTCATCTAGTATGAGACGATACATAGATCGAAACCAAGCATTAAAGAACAAAGCATTGTATGAAGAATATTCGTATTTAAAATCCCAGGACTTTAGTTCATTTAATAATTTTAATTCGTGAGGCTGGAGAGATAATGTGTCGAGCCAGCGGATCATAAGTGGTAAATTTTCTACTGCTTTTTGACTTCTATTATTATTTTGAAGATCTTTCATGTTCTGGACTGTGATTTGATTCATTGATTCTAGTTCAACATTGATCGTTCTACCTCTAAATTGGTCAAAATCACCATTGTAATAATAAGGATATGAAGGATCAGTACTTTGCTGATTTGCACTGGACACAAATCCACGAGTGGGGTTTTTGGTCCTAGGTAAATGATCATATGGAATATATCCTTGCCAAGCATTTTGGGCCATCGAACCATCTTGTACAAATAAACCCTGATTTAATTTTTTCAAGGGTAACTTACCAGTAACTGTCAAAGCGATATCACCCGATTTTGAAGCAAACACAAAGTTTTGTGCTGGATTGGAATAGTTTTTTAAAGCTTGATAGTAATCTTCGTAATTTTTTGCCTTCATTAAATTTAAAAAGACAGACATTTCAAAGTCTTTGGGAATTTCATGAGCTATCCAATGGTAAGCCAGCCCTGCATGCGGGTCATCTAAAACATCTTTGACAATCGGGCCCCAAGCTGTATAGGTTACAGTATCCAAGATTGAGGTTTGATTTTTGACTTTAATTTCTTCTACTCTATATGTTACTTGCAATGTCTTGCCATCGATCGTATATGATTTTCTTGTGGTATCAGTCCAAGCTATACGATACCAGTCAGCAACATCATGTCCGACATTAGTTTCTCCCCAGGCGATGAAATCATTGAATCCTATTAAAATGCCAGGAATCCCAGGCACGCCCACTCCATAAGCATTAAATTCAGGCGTCTGTATATGACTTTCAAACCAAATCGAGGGTAAAGTCAAACGTAAATGAGGATCATTACATAAAATTGGTCGCGCAGATTTAGTTTTAGTGCCACTTATAGCCCAATTATTACTCCCTAAACCAGGAGAAGGTAATTCGGAAGCTCTTTTATAAAGATTATTTAAGTCATCTGATTGCGAATGGTTTGAACTCAAAACAGGCTTGATATCAAATTCCCATTTCGTATCAGCAGGAATGATAGGGCTTTCATTTTTAAAATTAGAAGGGAATAGAAAATTGAAAAGGGAATCTTCCAAAAGTGTTTTGGTATTACTGGCTTCAAGATCTGATTCTCGACTACATAATGACTGGGCCATATATTTGACGATGGCTGCTATTTTTAATGTACTCCAAGGCTCTGGTTTGAAGCCCATCAATTTGTATTCTATGGGATAATCTTTTGGATTTAAGCGATCAATCCATGTATTTACTCCAAGGCAATATGCTTCTAAGATTTTGTATTTCGACTGATCCTTTTTCCAACCTATTACTGCATTTTCAGCACCGAAGGCCATGCCCAATCGTCTTTGTTGTTTATCTCTTTCAATCAACCGTCCTCCCCCTAATACTTCAGCCAATCGACCCAAAGCGGATCTAGCTAGCATATCCATCTGCCAAAGCCTTTGTGAAGCCACAGTATATCCTGAAACGTAAAAAACATCTAATTCATTAGCACCAGAAATATGCGGAACTAAACGATCATCCCAAGAGACTGTAACTTCCTGACTCAAATTAGGGTTGTTTGATGGGACGCTTGAAATATCTTGCAATGTTGCATTGTGCCAAAACCCAGTAAAAGGACTCATAAAGCGTCCAAGAGCAGGGATGGTTGATTTTTTGGTCACTATGGCATGTTCCATGAAATAAATCCAAGACAAGGACGCCACCATTACAACTATAAGTTTCAACATTTTCATTGAAATAAGATTTTAAAATACTATCTGACAAAAGTGAATAAATCTGCTTTGGATCTTTCCTGACTGAAACTATAACGTTCTAGATCAAAAGCTTTAAGTTCATCTGGTTTTGTCAGACGATTTTTGATAATAAATCGAACCATCAGACCCCTTGCTTTTTTAGCAGAAAATGATATCACTTGATAGCCTTTGGAACGTTTTTCTTCAAAGCGAACATTTATTAATTTGCCTTTTAACTTATCGATTTTAATTGATTCAAAATATTCTTCAGAGGCCAGATTGATTAAAAATTTAGATTTTGATAATTTCATGTCGTCTAATAATAGATCTGTGATTTTAGAATCCCAATACTGATACAGACTGTTAAATTTTTCTACTTTTAAACCGCACCCCATCTCCAGTCTATAAGCTTGAATCAGGTCTAAGGGTCGGAGCAAGCCATAAAGGCCTGACAATATACGAAGGTGATTTTGAGCGAATTTAATATCAGCTGCATCAAAATCAGAGGCTTTGAGACCAACATATACATCTCCGTTAAAAGCAAGTAAGGCTTGTTTGCACTTAGATGCAGGCATGGAGATATCAAAACTGCGGTATCGCTGTACGTTCAGATCCCCTAAAGGTTTGCTGATATCCATCAATGCCATCAAATCTTGACTTGATTTTCTCTTGAGTACTTGTACTAATTTGATGGTCTCTGAAGGAAATCTAAGAGGAGTCGTATTCTTGACACTTGATGGTTTGAAATCAAGCTTTTTGGCAGGTGAAATGATCAGCATCATGGTCGGTAAAAATAAGGAAAGCATGAAACAAATGGGAATTTTTTAATGCAGTTTATATTTCACTTCGTGGCGAAGCTGAAGGTTTTAAAGGCTACACAGGTTGTGATTCCTTCTTATAAAAAGCGGAAAGGAATTGGTATTTTTGCATCAAATTCATTTAAGCACTTATTAATATTAAAAACGATGCAAAAAATTAAAGTTGAAAATCCAGTGGTCGAATTGGATGGAGACGAGATGACAAGAATCATCTGGAAATTCATTAAGGAGAAACTTATTCTACCTTACCTTGATGTTGATATACAATATTATGATTTGGGAGTAGAATATCGAGATCAAACTAATGACCAGGTGACTATCGATGCTGCTAATGCTATTCGAGCTTGCGGTGTAGGAATCAAATGTGCTACGATCACGCCTGATGAAGCAAGAGTAGAGGAGTTTAAACTTAAGCAGATGTGGAAAAGCCCAAATGGAACCATAAGAAATATACTCGATGGGACCGTGTTTCGGGAACCAATAGTCATTAGTAATATACCGAGAATTGTGTCAAACTGGACAGCCCCGATCGTAGTAGGACGACATGCCTATGGAGATCAATATCGAGCTACAGATTTTCTTACGAAGGGGAAAGGCAAACTTAGCATCACCTATACACCAGATGATGGAAGTGCACCGGTGACCCATGAAGTATTTAATTTTAAAGGTGATGGTGTCGCCTTGGCTATGTACAATACAGATGAAAGTATTCGAGGATTCGCAAAATCATGTTTTATAATGGCTCTTCAAAAAAAGTGGCCTCTATACCTATCTACTAAGAATACGATCTTAAAAAAATATGATGGCCGATTTAAAGATATTTTCCAAGAAGTATATGAAAGTGAATATAAAAGCAATATGGATGCTGAGCAATTGATCTACGAACATCGTTTGATTGATGATATGGTAGCCTCTGCGCTTAAATGGAATGGCAATTTTGTATGGGCATGCAAAAATTATGACGGCGATGTTCAAAGTGATCAGGTGGCCCAGGGTTTTGGATCTCTTGGATTGATGACCAGTGTACTCATTACTCCAGATGGACAAACTATGGAGGCTGAAGCTGCTCATGGCACCGTCACGAGGCATTATCGCGAACATCAAGCCGGACGACCTACGAGCACCAATCCAATTGCATCGATATTTGCTTGGACTCGTGGATTAGAATTTAGAGGCAAAAAGGATGGGAATAAAGCTTTAATTGACTTTTGTCATAAGCTAGAACAAGTCTGCGTTGAAACCGTAGAACAAGGTAAGATGACTAAGGATCTTGCAGTATGTGTGCATGGTAACAAAGTAAATCATGGGGAGCATTATTTATACACTGAAGAATTTTTAGATGCAATAGATGCAGGTCTCAAACTAAAATTGATGTCATAATGAATTCGAATAATGATTACATTTTATTGACGATGGTCTTTATCATTGGGTGTACGACTCCAAAGGTTGTTCAGAATCCAACTCCAACTATTCAAACATGTAATACCCAAGCCGTGGTAAGAGACTATACTAACCTAGATGCTTGTCGGTTTTTACTAGAACTTCAAGATGGTTCTCGACTGATACCTGTTCAACTTTCTGATATAGAATTTTTGTTCAGTGAAGGGCAGGTCGTAAAGATCAATTATCAGGTAATGAAAGATGTAGTTACTGCATGTCTTACGGCAGCTATCCCAGTGGAAATCTCTTGTATACAACAAATTAAACCTGGGGAAAAACCAGGACAAGTATTTATGAAGCGAGCGTGTAATGAAACCGATGTACCCCTCGCTGTATCCTGGATGAATAAATTGATCATACGCAATAAGGTTACGGAAGTAAAAAAAGCTTATATAGGAGAAAAACCTTATTACGCGTTTTATGGCAATGTATATTTATCGGTATACAGCTGCATCGGTACATTGGTATGCGAGTCACCATTAAAGGCTAAAGAATCTTCCTGTCAAGCTAAATTGAATAACATGAGTGACCTAAAATCCATATGGGCGTTAAAATAAAATCATGCCTAATCGACCCTTAGAGATAACAAACCTGCCTATCAGTCCTGAAGAGAAACTGATCGATAAAACATTAAGACCTTCAGCCCTGGATGAATTTAGTGGGCA
>JAYSTG010000578.1:0-7560 GCA_043719965.1 Saprospiraceae bacterium
CTTCATAATAGGGTACGGATTAATTGTTATGGGATCAGTGGATAACCTGGCGCGGATGTGGTTGTTGAATAAAATAGGGAATACACACCCGCTGGTTACATTATTTGGGGTGATCATCGGACTACAACTTTTTGGGTTTATCGGTTTTATTTTCGGCCCTATCTTGATTGCCATGTTTTTACTATTGGTCAAAATATATATGAAAGAGTTTCACGTGAAAGTGAGTTAGGGACGGGAAGCTAACCACTAAGCATCCCTGTTTTGATTGGCTTTCATTTTTAGACAATAAGTATCTTTGACATAATCAAAGCCCAGGGCATCGAATCCATGGTCCTCAAAGAAGGAAAAGAATTTATCTACAATTGGGCTAGATTGATTTCCGATAAGGAAGTTTCAATCATCGAGATCAAAGACTGACCCATGCGGCTGGAGGCATATAAACATTTTTATATAACTTTATTCCATATTTATCTATTTATGAAAAGAAAAGTTCAGAAAAAATCAATTCGCGGTGTTTGCAATCGGAAGTTGGCACTTGTTGTTTTTATGACTATTCTCAGTGCCATATGCAAACTCCAGGCACAAACTCAGCAGAAGGAATGCGATATAAGGTTGAACGCCGTAGTTGGTTCGTCAGGAAATCTGAGCAACGACGGAAAAGGAACTTATTACACAGGTCAGGACTGGGTCGGAATCTGGTTCAATCCAACACGCTGGCCTAACCAGTCGTTCCATATTTGTATGAATTGGCCTTTTAACCGTCCCGTGACATGTGACAGTGCGACCGCACCAGCTCCCACGGGTACTCGTGAGAGCCGCACACTCTTACACCGGATGACTAACCCTATACTCAACGGAGGAGGAAAATCATTAGGGGTATTCACTGGCCCTGGCGGTGGGAATGACATTATACTGCCGAAACCTTTAACTTCAACAATAAATACCTTTACCGATATGGCTATTGGGTCTTCCCTATCACCTCATTCGGCAGAAGTTCGCTTTTGTAATTCGGACTGCACCGAATACTTTAGCCTGGTTTTCGGAGATAGCAATATAATGGGTGACCCAATATTAAACGGTGCCGGGTCTACACTGCCGATCGTTTCACGAACTTCAAAATCAACCTGGACCATTAGTTTTCCTCCGGGAACTGTTGGAAGGCTGTGGAATAAAACACCTGAAGTCCCAACATCAGAACTCTACTCTTACGAAGGTAGCCTCGAAATTAAGAAACAGTAATCGCAAGGTATTTTATGAAACTAACCTTAGGTTTTGATTTGCTTTCATTTTTAGACAATAAGTATCTTTGACATAATATTGGTGGTTATTTAAAAAGGTCTTTTCCTGTTTTGATTTGCTTTCATTTTTAGACAATAAGTATCTTTGACATAATATCCAGACCCTAAAGTATTGGTATACGATGGTTTTGATTTGCTTTCATTTTTAGACAATAAGTATCTTTGACATAATTATGAATAAATCTTACGTGCCCTGAGCGCTGTTTTGATTTGCTTTCATTTTTAGACAATAAGTATCTTTGACATAATACAGGGCTCGTGCGATCGCCATCTTTTCTAGTTTTGATTTGCTTTCATTTTTAGACAATAAGTATCTTTGACATAATACCAAGCAAAAAGTGGGATTGCGATTTGTAGTTTTGATTTGCTTTCATTTTTAGACAATAAGTATCTTTGACATAATGTCGGCGCATTCATCTATGACTTTCTGGTAGTTTTGATTTGCTTTCATTTTTAGACAATAAGTATCTTTGACATAATTATGCACTGAATACATTGTATACATTGCGGTTTTGATTTGCTTTCATTTTTAGACAATAAGTATCTTTGACATAATCTTTACTCCTTGCCGTATATGGAAGCTAGAGTTTTGATTTGCTTTCATTTTTAGACAATAAGTATCTTTGACATAATATGGCCGATCTCATGTACCAGTACTTTGACGTTTTGATTTGCTTTCATTTTTAGACAATAAGTATCTTTGACATAATTTCATATTTTGTTGTTTAATTTTTGCGTCAGTTTTGATTTGCTTTCATTTTTAGACAATAAGTATCTTTGACATAATTCAACCTCATTAGTTCCAACTGGCACTACAGTTTTGATTTGCTTTCATTTTAAGACAATAAGTATCTTTGACATAATCCTGACTTTGATTTGAGAAAGAGAGAGGCTGTTTTGATTTGCTTTCATTTTTAGACAATAAGTATCTTTGACATAATGATAGAAGATCACGAGTACCTGGTCGTATAGTTTTGATTTGCTTTCATTTTTAGACAATAAGTATCTTTGACATAATATTGAGCTTCATCAGCAGCCTTTTTAGTAGTTTTGATTTGCTTTCATTTTTAGACAATAAGTATCTTTGACATAATGAAATTGATGAGTCACCTTTACATTCGCCAGTTTTGATTTGCTTTCATTTTTAGACAATAAGTATCTTTGACATAATTGAAGTTATCAGTTATTATTCCGAGCTATAGTTTTGATTTGCTTTCATTTTTAGACAATAAGTATCTTTGACATAATATGTGCAGAAGGAAGCCGTATATTTTGATAGTTTTGATTTGCTTTCATTTTTAGACAATAAGTATCTTTGACATAATCGAACCTATGTAAGTAATTATTAATCAGGTACTTATTGTCTTTTTATTTTTTATAAAAATTCCTGTTTCTTGCTCGCATTTGGAAATAAATGCTCGGTTTTCAAAAGAACTCAAGTTGTTTAATTTTTGCGTTATTGGTTATTGGTTTAAGTCCATGAAAGATTTCTATCATTCCAAATTGTTTATCTGTCATATTTGAAATGGCCACATGACCCTTTTCAGGCAGGCCCCTTTTGACCGCAGCTTTATATTTATCAGCATACTCTAAGGAGAGGCATGGTCTGGTATATATACTGTATTGAAACATAGTGAAGCCGCATTTTTTAAGATGTTTTCGGAATAAGGCATGCGCTCTTCGGTCATCTTTAGTGTCGGTAGGCAAGTCGAAAGAGACCATCAGCCACATGATCCTGTATGCGTTAAATCGTTCATAATTCATAGGATTAAGGTTGGATATTTTAGATCAGATATATTCTTAGTTTCAAAGGCTTTTGCTAAAGAACTACAGGTATGTTGCATCGATACCTGTAGGGGTCGCCTGAAGCCGTCCTGAAGTACATCCATAGTATGAATACTGAGCAATTCAGATTTTATTTCACTACTTATACTTTCAATGGATGGATAGTTTTGCCATATTTGTTTTACCATGATATCTACCATTGGCCTATATGGCTCCATGATGTCATCAGCTAAAGGAAAAGAATTATATCTATTATGGTGATGTATCCCATAGATCGGCCAGAGACCTGCCGCGATTAAATACCTTGCACACATCGATCTTAGTACTGCATATCCGAAATTGAGTAGATTATTAGGTGGTAGTCCCGATGGCTCCCGGGTGAACGGGTTATCATTATTATCTTCATCCAGAAAAAAATGTTTCCAATAGTAAGCAGCAGCCATGGCCTCTGTATTTTTTGAATCTCCACTCTTGACCTTGTTTTGAAGCCGTGATAAATAAGACGATTCCATCCCGTACGCCTTCAATGCAATGGCTTGGTTATTGATTTTAGACTGGATAGTGACTTTCCATAAGTTTTTACACAAAGGTTTGGGTGCCTCGGCCTGAAGCCTTGTACGGTACCCCATCATGGTGTGCCCATGTAGCGGTAGGTAAATACCGCAGGGTATATGTTTTTCATCGCAAATGACCAGATCTATTTGTCGATCAGCAAGTGCTTGCAAGAGAGGCGTAGAAATGGTTACTTGTGAGTGATCAATTATAATAGAATCGGCATCATCCAATGCTCGACAATAATCAGCACCATTTTGAGTAATAATATGTATTGAATCCTGATTATAACGCAGGGTGGCAGCATTTTCAATCACATAGGTTTTCCTGAGCACATATAGATATACTCAATCTGTATGCCAAAAATCAAATTTTGCCATGATGGCTCGTCCAAATTATCTTGCCTAGCAGGTCTAGTTTTACTTTAATACCCTTTAGAGTATTCGTACTCAATTTAATTTTAATTGGAGGTTTATCAACATTTGCATCAATTTTCGAAACAATTGAGTGGCCTAAAAAAATTGAATTGTCTACATACTTTATAACATGATATAGTCTGCTTTGAATGTCCTCAAAATTTGTGAAATCTAACTCATCTGGGTGTTCGCATAAAAGAATTTTATCCAATGTAGTAAGTGTAAACAATAATTTTTTGTTCTTATATTCTAAAGGAATAACTTGTCTATTTGATTTTTTTAATTGAACTGCATCGTAAAAGTTTAATGGAATATAATCACGTTTGCCATTTTCACCTTGGTAAATGGCAAGAACATAATTTTTTTCAGAAGCTACATATGTTTTTGTTGTCTCTCTTATTAATTGAAGATTTGAAAGGCGAGAGTTCCATCTGACGCTTCTCAATGGTTTTTCATTGAAAAAAATGGTTTCTTTAATAATATCAGGCCATGAATTGTGCTCAAGCTTAGATAACAAGAATCGTTGAATTCCTAAGTCCACTATTCCAATAATTTGTTCTTTTTTTAGATCAGCCACTCTTTTCCTAACCACAAAACATTCTTGATTATTTAATTGAATTCTTCCATATAATGTATCCTTATGCATGGGCCCGCGGATTGAAGATACACGCTGAATTTGGATATTGTCTTTTAAATTGATTCTATTAATCGAGGATGTTATTAGTTTTTTGCGACAGACATGGACCACTAAAACAGTTCTTAATTTTTCACGAATATCATGACGAAAACTTGACCAGGGTTGAGGTATTTCTATACCAATGAGTCGGCCAACAGTCCCAATTTCTGCTTTTGCAAATGCTTGAGTCATGCTAATAGTGCTACAAGCCAAAATGCAGGCATCTATAAAATGATGTCTATGATCACCTCGATTTTTAATATCGTTTACTAATTGTTCAGAGTACCTTGTTTCATCTTCGTACAACAGACGATTGACGCCCCAAAGTCTTCTTAATTCGCTTGTTTGTTTGCCTTTAGCAGTTCTTATCTTTTCAATCGATTGATAAATAATTTCTGTGGCCTTTCTGGCTATATATCCAGTATCAGAAATTTGACTATTGATAAAATCAGTGGGTAATGCCTCAGTAAGTAATCTTTCCCGCTTGGCTTTATTTTTGATATAACCTATTCGTTTTATAAATGTCAATTTTTCATTCTCTGGTTTTCTATTAAAAAACTCTAAAGGCGTAAGTTTGTTTTTTTCATGATTAAAATTTCTTTCACAGAGTGTTTTGTTCATCGTAGAGTCGTCTAGGGACCTGCTGTAAGGAATTATATGTTCTATCTCGATCTCAGCACTAAATAATTTGGACAAAGAAATTACTTGTCCTGTATAAGGTGAAATTCGACCCGATTCTAGCCACAGGTCATATTTTTGTTTGTCAGAAGATTTGATTTTTGAAGCGAATCCATCAAAATCAAGAAGATCTGTGTCAGCTGGGGCAAGTTCTAGCCAAAGTTCATATTTTTTTATTAAAGAATCCCAAGGTTGTATAGCATTATTATAATGTCTACTTAAAATTTTAGCATATTCTTCGCGTCTGTTTTCAGTATTTCTCATTCGATCCCGATCCTTTTTCCGCTCTTCTTTGGGCCGTTTGAGTTCGCGAGCAAGTTCAATCACAACTTCGCCAGGCTTTCCATAATTTTTAATTACTGCATTTACTAATTTTATGCACTCATTCAATGATTTTTGTACTACAGGGTTCCTCAATGAATTAGTCTTGAGGAATGGGATAAACGGAAGATTCTTAAATTCTTCTTTTGCCGAATGATGATATCCGGCTTCTACACAAGCCGCGGCATAGTCAAAAGCGGTCATTAGGTAGGGAAGTATTCTTTTGGCTGCTTTATGGCTTATACTTGAATAGTCGGGCTCAAGAGGCGAATTCCACAAAGCAACAGATTGATCAGAATTTAATCCGTATTTCTTATTCAATGCATTCTCAAAATCTCCATACTTATTATCTTGGATAGATATCATTAAGTGATAAATGTCCATCTTTTGATTTTCGCTCAATTGAATCCAAGCATCTGATCCTACAGCTAACTCCATCTCAATGAAGGTGCTGGTAGGTTTTAAAGTGATATCATTCAGTTTGTAGCTTGTGCTTAAACCTATTGTTTTCCTTAGTTGAGTTTCGGTAGGTTTTTTATTTAATTTATAAAGCTCAATGATTGTGGTTTTTTGTTCATATGTCAGTTGGCCATTTTCACCGGTATCTTTATTATACCATGTAATATTATGCACCATTTGCCATAATCTGAACGACTGGAATAGGGGATGACTTCTAGGCATAACTCGTTTTTCTGATTGAAATCTGCACTTGGCTACAAGGTGTTTTGCAGACTTCAATGGTCTTTGAAAAAAGATTTCCTGCCTTATTTTTTGAAACTGATCAGCTAATATAACGGGCAGCAGTTTTGATTGCTCTGCGACGATAGAGTCAAATTCTGATTCGTACATTTCTCTACCTGTCCATCTTTGTAAGATTCTTTCTGATAATCTTTGGCCTAATTGGTGATCTTTTATTAATTCGTAATAGTATTGGCCAAGGGTCTGATTCTGTTCTTTTAATAGATTTCCAAACTCTGATATGGATCTTTTTACCTCACCAAGATCTTCCCCATCTTTCAGTTGCGACTTTCTGTTACTCTTAAAGCCTCTTTTTTTAGCAAAATATAAAAACACTCTGCATAGTTCTGAAATAGATAGTTGTTTCCCATCAGCAGCTTCTGCTCTCAGACGATAAAGTTCTTCGGGTCGACTGTCCTTAAAGATGTCAGATAAAGAAATATCCCACCATTCTTTGAAAAGATTTATTAATCGTTGTCTTCGTAGTTTACGACGCATAATTCGACGGCGTACCCCGCGATATTGAGTCCGCTGTTGGCTATACGATGTTTCTGTGCCAGTTTTTGGATCAAGATTATTACCCCTAGGGAATATAATTACTCCACCATCTATAAGGGATTCATTTTTATTGATCAAAGCCCAACCCAAAGAATTAGTTCCTAGATCTAAACCAAGTACAGTTGCCATAGTGTGACAAATATTATTTTACCAATAGTAAGAAATATTTTCTAATTTGCACTTGAAAGCAAATCAGAATAAAGAAATTTCTGTAGGCTTTTAGCCTTTGGCCCAGAATAATATCTAGGGCCTTTTTTATTTAGGATTACGGCTTGCGTAGAATTTGCCTTGAATTAATTGTACTTTTTTCCATTTTAGCTCAATATTTATTACAAACCTAGCCCACCAGACCCACATCCACGTTGTAGCTTTACCCAATAAATCTTTTTTGAATGAAAAATTACTATTTCACCTGCTTACTCTTATTCCTCACCCGGCTTGCGATCGCTCAATCTGTCGGTATCATCTCTGGCCCTATGCTCGGCCCTGTAGAGTTGCGAGATGCGATACTCTGGTTAGAGGTCACTCCGGAAGTCAA